>NZ_JAYSBK010000015.1:0-43986 GCF_041915465.1 Novosphingobium sp.
GCGTCAGCGGGGCGAGCGCCAGTGCATCGGAACCGAGGTAGGTTTCCCCATCGCCAAAGCCCAGCACCAGCGGCGAGCCGAGCCGTGCGCCAATCAGCATATCGGGATGCTGGCGAAAGGCGATGGCGAGCGCGAAGGCCCCGCGCAGCTGCGGCAGCACGGCCTTGACCGCTTCTTCGGGGCTCTTGCCCGCCTCGACCTGTTCCGACAGCAGGTGGGCGACCACTTCGGTGTCGGTGTCGCTTTCGAACACGCGGCCGCGCGCGCTGAGCGCATCCTTGAGCTGGCGAAAATTCTCGATGATCCCGTTGTGGACCAACGCCAGTTCGGCGGTGGCGTGCGGGTGGGCATTGGCCGCGGTTGGCGCGCCGTGGGTGGCCCATCGCGTATGGGCGATGCCGGTGGTGCCGGGCGCGGGATTGACCGCCAGTTCGCGCACCAGCCCGATCAGCTTGCCCGGCGCGCGGCGACGGATCAGCTGGTCATCGTGGATGGTGCAAACCCCGGCACTGTCATAGCCGCGATATTCCATCCGGCGCAGGCCATCGACCAGGCGTTCCGCCACTTCTTCCTTACCGACGATGCCGATGATGCCACACATGGGTTGGATGCCTTTGTCAGAGAGTATAGGGGACGCGAACGCCCGGCATATTGGCCGGGAAGTCGTTGATATTGCGTGTAACCAGGATTCGGCCCGTGACCTGCGCGGCGGCCAGGGTCAGCGCGCTGTCCAGCGCCATGGCCGGGCGCTGGCTGCGCAGCACCGCGCCGCGGCGGGCGATTTCCTCGCTCAGTTCGACCACCTTGAAGTGATCGAGGAACTCTTCCACCCGGTCGGCGTCGCCCCTCGCACCGGCCATGATCTCGCTCCAGCCGAGCCGGGTGATCCAGCGTTCGCCGGTGGTGATGATCGCGGTGCGCGCGGCCGACAGACCGACCAGCGCATCGACCAGAATCGCGCTGTCGAACAGGACGGCGCTCATCGTTCTTGCCCGCCCAGACGGATACGGCGCTGGTAGCTCAGCCCATCCCCCACGTCGCTGCGATCGCGCCACATTCCCATGAAGGCGTCCACGCCTTTGCGCGAAGTGCCTTCGCGCAGCTGGGTCACCGCCTCGCGCACCAGCGCGGTGCGCGACAGGCCGCGCTCCGCCGCCTGCTTGTCGAGCCAGCGGATGTCGTCATCGGGAATTTCCACCAGAGTGCGCATGACGGGCACTGATATCATGCCATGATATCGAGTCAATTACACTTGCGTCGCAATTTGTCGCAAGCCAGACTGACGCCACAGCAAGGCACTCCGGGGGCGATAATGAAATTCCTGAAATCGCAAATATTTGCGGCAACCCTGGCAATCTTGTGCCTGGCCCAGCCGGCGCAGGCGCGCGAGGTCAGGGTCGCTTACGAAAGCGCGCATGATGCGGAAATCGATCGCGGAATTGCGCAATTGCAGAGCGGGGACCCCAAGGGTGCAACCCAATCGTTCGGCGCGATCATCGCGGCCTATGAAAAGGACTATCCCTCGGGACCGGACTATCGCTGTTCGGTCAGCGCCAAGCACGCCGACTATCTGGCCGGCCAACTGGCCAACGCGCCGGGGACCAGCGACATCGTGATTCTTGGCCCGAACTGGTGCCTGGCGCTGTGGGGCTATGGTTTCGCGTTGATCGACCTGAACCGCTCGGCCGATGCCGAGGTCTATCTCGCCAAATCGGTGGCCATGGCGCCCTATGACGCGCACTACCGCAACGAATATGCCGAACTGTTCAAGAACCGACGCGATTGGCAGCGTTCCTACCTTGAATTCAGCCTGGCCTGGGAAGTCGTCAGCCACGATCCCAAGGGCCCGGACCGCTCTGTCGCGGCACGCTCGCTGCGCGGCATGGGCTTCAACAAGATCGAACTGGGTGACCTCGACGAGGCCGAACGCTTGTTCAAGCAATCGCTGGAGTTTGATCCGGACAGCCCCGCCGCCGCCAACGAACTGCGCTATATCGCCCGGCTTCGCGCGGCTGGTGGTGGGAATTAACTGCCTGGGACGCGTGGACAGATTCCACCATGGCAGTTCCTATGCGTTTTTGCGTGAAAGCTGCCGTTCCGGATACGACAACATTGCAGCCTTCGGACATTCAAGGCATGCATCTGGAATGCTGAAGAGAGTTTTCGCCCTCGCCGTTGCAAGCGTTCTCCTTCTTCCCTCACTGTTGTTCAACGCAGTAGCATTCGGTGGGCAATGGCGCTGTGGCTTGATGGGAGCCCAGGTCATTATCGGCGACACGATCGCGGCAATTGGAATAGTTATTGGCATCCGGTTGTGGCCATTTTCCAGCGACGCTGCATCAAAACGGAAGACGCTTACCGTAGCGACTTTGGCGATACTCCTAGGATGTGTGGCCTACATTCTGTTCCTTTCGCCAGAATGCCCGTTTGCAGCGCGTTAGCTTTATCTACTTCCCCCAACTTTCCGGTCGCCCAAGCTTGCAATTACCTATCCCGAAAGCGGCCGCGCATGGGGCTGGAATTTGTTCACGCGACCTAGCCCTTCTTCTCCGCCGCCTTCTTCTTTTTCATGGCATCGTGGAAGCGGTCGGCCCAGCCGGGTTTGACCAGCTGCTCGCCGCGCACGATGCGCAGTTCACCGGCCGAAACGTCACGCGTCACCGCGCTGCCCGCGGCGACGATCGCGTCGGCGCCGATCTTGACCGGGGCGACCAGCGCCGAGTTCGAGCCGATGAAAGCGCGTTCGCCGATCACGGTCTTGTACTTGAAATAACCGTCGTAATTGCAGGTGATAGTGCCCGCGCCGATATTGGCCCCCGCCCCCACTTCGGCATCGCCGATGTAGGCCAGATGATTGGCCTTGGCGCCCTTGCCCATGACCGACTTCTTGACCTCGACGAAGTTGCCGACCTTGGCCTTTTCTTCCAGCACCGCGCCGGGACGCAGGCGGGCGAAGGGGCCGACCTCGCACCCGGTGGCGACCTTTGCACCTTCGATATGGCAGTTGGCGCGAATCTTCACGCCATCGGCGATCACCGCGCCGGGGCCGAAGAACACGTTGGGTTCGATCAACACGTCGCGCCCGATTTTCGTATCCCAGGCAAACCATACGGTTTCAGGCGCGATCAGCGTAGCGCCATCGTCCATCGCGGCCTTGCGGCGGCGCTGCTGCCACAGCGCTTCAGCGGCGGCGAGTTCGGCGCGGCTGTTGATCCCGTCAACCTCGTGCGGATCGGCGGTTACCACCACCGCGCAGGGCCGTCCGTCGGCCAGCGCGATGTTGACCGCGTCGGGCAGGTAATATTCACCCGCCGCATTGTCGTTGGTCACGCGGGCGAGCAGCGCGAACAGGTCGGCCGCGCGCGCCGCCATCAGGCCCGAATTGCACAGGCGGCAGGCGCGTTCGGCCTCGCTCGCGTCCTTGTGCTCGACCATTTTCACGATCGCGTCGCCGTGGGCGATGATGCGGCCATAGCTCAGCGTGTCGGCGGGCTCGAAGCCCAGCACGACCGCCGCCGGGGCGTCCGCACCGTGCAGCCGGGCAATCATCGCGCGCATCGTCTCGGCGCTGACGAAGGGCACGTCGCCATAGAGGATCAGCACGTCGCCATCGAACCCGGCCAACGCCCCTTCGGCCTGCTGCACGGCGTGGCCGGTGCCCAGCTGCGGGTCCTGCACCGCGATCGCGGCGCGCGTTCCCAGCTGCGCTTCAAGCTGGTCGCGCCCATGGCCCGCCACCACCACCTGCCTGGCGGGGGCAAGCTCTGCCACGCTAGCCAGCAGGTGTTCGAGCATCGGCCGCCCGGCGATCGGGTGCAGCACCTTGTGCAGGTCGCTCTTCATGCGGGTGCCCTTGCCAGCGGCAAGGATTACGACGGCAAGTTTCGTTTCGGCGTTCATGGTTGTGGTCTTTGCCAGCAAATGCTTGCCGTTTCCACTACGCCGCGCCAGTGGAATGCGCCATGAACCACTTGCCCTTTTCCATCGTTGGTTTCGACCTCGATGGCACGCTGCTCGATACCTCGCGCGATCTTGGTGCCGCGGTCAATCACACCCTTTCGCTGCTGGGCCGTCCACCTGTGCCGGACGAGGCGGTATCCGGCCTGATCGGCGGCGGATCGCGCCTGATGCTGCGCCGCGCGCTGGCGCTGACGGGCGGCGATGAAGGGGTGGATCCCGAAGCGCTCTATCCCGCGCTGCTTGAATTCTACGAAGCGAACATCGCCAACCACACCGCGCTTTACCCCGGCGGCGCGGCGATGCTCGATGCGCTTGAGGACGCCGGCGCGCAGCTGGCGCTGGTCACCAACAAGCCGCAATACCTCGCCGACAAGCTACTGCGCGAACTGGGCCTGCATCACCGCTTTGGCGTGGTGATCGGCGGTGGCGGCGGCTATCCCCTGAAACCGCAGCCCGACGCGCTGCACGCGATGGTGGACAAGCTGGGCGGCGGCCGGGCCGCCTATGTCGGCGACACCACCTTCGATACCCGCGCCGCCCGCGCGGCCGGCCTGCCCTGCGTCGCGGTCAGTTTCGGCTTCACCGACGCGCCGCTTACGGAACTGGGCGCCGACGCGGTGATCGACCATTTCGATCAGCTTCGGCCGGCCCTTAACCGCCTCTAGGGCATTGTGAAACCAGTTCGGGTATGGTGTAACCGGGACCCAACGATAAGGGAGAGATGCCATGCGAATGCTACTTTTCGCGCTGGCAGCCTTGGTGGCCACGCCCGCCCAAGCGGAGCGCCTGCTGGTCGATTATCGGGTCTATCCGCCGCTCCTGGCCGCGCTCGATGACATGGACGGCAACGTCTATTTCGAGCAGAGCGACAATCCCCGCTTCACGCTCGACCGGATCAAGGTCCAGGGCGCCACGCTCGATACCTGGCAGGAAGCGATCGAGCTTGTGATCTATCCCCGCAACAAGAGCGTAACCGCCCCGCTCGACTGGTTCGAGGCATTCAGGAGCAGCGAGGACAAGACCTGCCCCAGCACCTGGGAAGTGCTTGGTTCGGACGAGGGTTCGGTGCTGTTCAGCCGCACCCAGGCCAAGTGCAAGGAACTGGCCGGGCAGAGCCGGATCTACCGCGCGCTGCTCGGCAGCCGGAGCGTGTTCATCGTCGCCGGGCTCTATCGCGGCGAACTTGGCGATGAAATGCGCGGCCAGTGGCTCAAGCTGTTCGAGACCGCGCGGCTGGAGCCCTAAATCAGGCGAAAGGGCGCCCTTCCTTCGAAAGAGCGCCCTCACGCATTCGCTTTGTCGGCCGGCGTGCCGCGGCTCAGAAGTCGAACTGGGCGCGCATCCCGACGGTATCGCCCTGGTACTTGGTCTGACCGCCAGCGGCGACGGCGGCATCGTCAAGCCAGAGGTGGCCGTAGTTGACGATGAAGCGGACATAGTCGGTCGGCATCCACAGCATCGAGGCGCCGACAACCTGCTGGGTGCCGCCGACGATCGCACCGTCGGACAGGTCCAGCCAGTCGTAGCGCAGGTTGGCCTGGATCGCGCCGATGCCGCCCTTGCCCAGCGGGGTCTTTGGACGGATGCGGTCATAGGCGCCGCCCTTGTATGCGGTGGTATCGTCGGTCAGCAGCATGCCGACTTCGGCATAGCCGCCGTTGAAGGTGGGGTCGGCCAGGCCCGGACGGTGCGGACGCATCCAGCTCGATTCCGCGGTCGCGTGGAAACGGCCGCTGATATAGGCGGCTTCCACCCCGAAGCCGGTTTCACCCGTGGCGGAGAAGTTGCCGGTATCGACCAGGCGCACGTCGGTGGTGTGGGTGAATGGACGCCCGCGATAGCGCGTCGTCGTCGACACGTCGTTGAAGTCGCGGACATGGAACGAACCGCCCAGGTGCAGCTGACCATTGCCGAACTTCGGCATGAAGACCACGCGGCCATCGACACTGTAGCTGTTGTTCTTGTCGGAATTGAGATCGGCGGCGTTATCGGTGAACACCCCGCCCTGCACCAGCAGCACCTTCGACTGATAGGCGGCGCTGACGCCGACGCGGCGCTCAAAGCCGAACGCGCTGTTGAACGTCGCGCGTTCCATGAAGCTGGTGAACAGATCCGACGTCATGTCCTCCATCGAATTGAACGGCTTGTGCTGACCCAGCGCGAACGTGAGCTTCGGGTTGGCCTTATAGGTCAGATAGAGGTCGGTCAGCTCGACGCCCGAATTGGCCAGGTCCGCCTCGACGCGGTAGCCCCAGCCGCCCGGCATGGTGCCGTCGAACCCGATATAGGCGCGGCGGAATTCGGTGGCCACGCCCAGGCTGGTGTTGCTGCCCGGCAGGTTCACGCCCGCAGTATCGACCTGCAGACGACCGCGCGGCTTGAACGACCAGCCATCCTTGGTGGCCAGCTTGGGCGCGCCATCCCACGACACTTCGACCGGGTTCTTTGCCGTCACGCTGGGAGTCGCGGCGGCCAGCGCGGCATTGGCCTTGTCCGCTTCGGCGCGCGCGGCGGCGGCATCGGCCTCGGCCCGTTGCGCGCGGGCTTCGGCGGCATCGGCGCGCGCGGTCTGGGTCTGGACCTGGCCTTCGAGTACTTCGACCCGCTGGGTCAACTGGCCCATCTGGGCGTTGAGCTGGGCCAGCTGAGCCTGAACATCGGCATCCTTGGCCATGGCTTCGGTGGGCAGCGCCCAGCCGACAGCAACGGCAACAGCAATAGCGGAACAACGGATCGTGCGGCTCATGGGTTCCCTCCCTTGGAGCAATTGTTTCGATTCGAAGTCGCCTCTACGACGGCAACATGACAGTTATTTGACACATTGCTTTCACTTGCCGCTACGGCGCGCGCCGGTGCGCTGCTGGGTGTTGAAAGCGGCGCTACAACGTGCCATCGACACGCCGCTTCCCCCAAGGATAGACCAGTTCGAGAGGAGCTCTGTCCAATGACTATTTCTTTCAAGGATCGCGTCGCGATCGTTACCGGTGCGGGCGGCGGCCTGGGCCGGTCCTATGCCATCGAACTCGCCAAGCGCGGGGCCAAGGTGGTGGTCAACGACCTCGGCGGCTCGCGCGATGGCACCGGCCATTCCGACGCCGCGCTCAAGGTGGTTGAGGAAATCAAGGCGCTCGGCGGCGAAGCCATGTCGAATGGCGGCAGCGTCACCGAAGCCGCGCAGATGGAAGAAATGGTCGCCAAGACCGTCGAAGCCTGGGGCGGCGTCCACATCCTGATCAACAACGCGGGCATCCTGCGCGACAAGAGCTTCGCCAAGATGACCATGGAAGACTGGAAGCTGGTGGTCGACGTGCACCTCAACGGTGCGGCTAACTGCACCAAGGCGGTGTGGAACCTGATGCGCGAGCAGAACTATGGCCGCATCCTGATGACCGCTTCGTCAACCGGCCTCTATGGCAACTTCGGCCAGGCCAACTATGGCGCGGCGAAGCTGGGCCTCGCCGGTTTCACCAAGACGCTGCACCTCGAAGGCGCGAAGAACAACATCCGCGTCAACACCCTGGCCCCGGTGGCCGGCACGCGCATGACCGAAGACCTCGGCATGCCGGAAGAGTTCTTCAACGCGCTCTCGCCCGACAATGTCGCGCCGATGGTGCTCTATCTGGTCAGCGAAGACGCGCCGACCAACATGATCATCGGTGCGGGCGCGGGCGCCTATCACGCCGCCTATGTCACCATGACCCCGGGCGTCGCCATTCCCAAGGCCGAACGCACGCCCGAAGGCATTGCCGCGCACTGGGAGCAGATCATCGACCGCGCGGGCGAGACGGTGCCCCAGTCGGGTTCGGAACAGTCGGCCGCGGTGATGGCCGCGCTCGCCAAGATCGGCGGCCTCGGCGCCTGACCCATAGTGTATTGACACACTAACACACATGGCGCACTTTCCCCCGACCAACAGGGGAGAGTGCGCCATGTATAGTGAAGCAGATCTGCAATCCGCGATCGCCGCAGGCGCGATCAGCCATGAAGCGGCCGAAGCGCTCCGCGCTCATGCCGCGGGATTGCGCAGCGCGCCGGTCGCGGACGAGGAACATTTCCGGCTCATCACCGGCTTCAACGACATTTTCGTCACCATTGCGGCCGTGCTGCTGATGGTCGCCTGCGCGGGGATCGGCGAAGCGATCGCACCCGGCATCGCCGGGCTGCTGGTTGCAGTTTCGGCCTGGGCCATGGCCACCTTCTTCACGGCCAAGCGGCGCATGGCGCTGCCCTCGATCGTTCTGCTGCTCGGCTTTGTCGGCGGCGTGGCGGCAATTCCGATCAATATCCTGGCCGAAAGCGAGCCGAACCTGCCCGACCGGGTCAACGCCCTGATCGGCGCGGGGATCGGCCTGGGCGCGGCGGCTGCCGCCTGGTTCCATTGGCGCCGGTTCATGGTGCCGATCACCGTTGCCGCAGGCGCTGGCGCAATCGTCGTTACCCTGCTCGCGCTGGTGATGGCGGCCATCGCGCCTGCCATCCAGGGCCGCGAAGAGCAGTTCCTGCTGCCGATGGTGTTCCTTGCCGGGTGCGGCGTGTTCGCCCTCGCGATGCGCTGGGATATGAGCGACCGCGCCCGCGAAACCCGGCGCAGCGACGTGGCCTTCTGGCTCCACCTGCTCTCGGCCCCGATGATTGCCCACCCGCTGTTCCACTGGCTGGGCGTGACCGAGGGCCAGAACATCGGCCTTGCGGCTGCCGTGGGCGTGCTCGCGATCTATATTGCCATGGGCCTTGTCGCCCTGGCGGTGGACCGCCGTGCGCTGCTCGTCTCGGCGCTGGCCTATGTGCTGATGGCGCTGGCCTGGCTGTTCCGCAACTTCGGCATGGTCGAACTCAACGTCGCGATCACCGGGCTGGTGATCGGCCTGGCGCTGCTGTTGCTGTCGGCCTTCTGGGGGCCGATCCGCCACGCCGTGGTGGTCCGCCTGCCGGCGGCGCTGCAAGCCCGCCTGCCGCTGGCCCCGGCCCTGGCCTGAGCGCGGTAACCGATTGAGACGCTTGCACTTGCCGCCAAGGCAACTAGGCTCCCCCTGGGCAAATCATCCGGGGGGAGCTTTCTTATATGACGCAGACACGAGCCGGCACCGGCCCGCGCGCATTGCGTTCGATCACGGCGGTCACCCGCGCCTTCCTGGGCTTCTACATGCTGATGCTGGGGCTTCAGGGGATCTATTTTGCCAGCCTGGCGCTGCGCGAGGTGAGCGAGGGCTACACCATGTTCCTGGTGATCTATCCCAGCACCGCGCTGAGCCTGTTCGTCCTGACCCTGATCACGGCGGTCCCGCTGCTGGTCTGGGTTTGGCAGGCGCACAACAATTTGCGCGCCGACCGCCTGGACGGGCTCAAGACCACGCCGGCCTGGGCCGTACTGGGCCTGATCATCCCGGTGGTGAACCTGATTGTGCCCCCTACCGCCATGCGCGAGCTGTGGAACCGCAGCCACGGCGAGCCGGAATGGTTCGCCCAGCAAAGCGTCGACAAGGTCAGCTCATGGTGGACCTGCTTCGTGGTTGGCAGCCTGATCGAGGCCGCACTGGTTATCCAGACCGGCTTCAACCTGCTCACCAACCTCAAGATCATCGTACCCGCCGGGGTCAACACCGGCCTGCACATGTTCGCGGTCGTCTTGCTGGGCATGTCGGCCTGGTTCCTGCTGCGGATCGTCGGCGCCGTCGCCAAGGCGCAGCAGACCGTGGTCAGCGTCGGCGATGCCTTTGCGTGAGCCCATCGGGGCTCAATCCTCGACCAGTTTGACCAGGCGGCGTTCGATCGGAGACAATACGCCGGGCAGTTCGTGGCCGCGCTTCAGCACCTGCCCAGCCTCGCCGTAGAGCGTCCACATCCCCTGCTTGCCGCGCAGCGCGGGGCGTTTTTCGATGCGGGCCTGCGGGCTTTCAGCCGCGCGGCGATAGGCGCTGAACACGGCCGCGTCCTTGCCGAAGTCCATCGCATAGTCGCGCCATTCCCCGGCCGCGACCATCCGGCCATAAAGATCGAGGATGCGCATCAGTTCCTCGCGCTCAAAGCCGACCTGATTGGCCCGAACCGCTCCAAGCGGAAACGGGGTGACGACCGCGCTCAAGCCGTCTTCTTGCCTTTGGTCTTGGCGGCTTTTTCATCCGCCCGTTCGGCCAGCAGTTCGGCCAGACGCTTTTGCAGGATCTCGATCTCGCACTGCAGGATTTCGAGCTTCTGCGTCGCGGGATCGAAGCGTTCGGTGCACGGCGTGCCATAGGGCACGAATTCCTGCGTCTCCGGCTTGACCTCGACCGGCACGGGCTTGGCCGGGATACCGACCACGGTCGCGCCTTCGGCCACGTCCTTGGTCACCACCGCATTCGCGCCGATCCGCGCGCCCGCGCCGATCTGAAGCGGGCCGAGGATCGCCGCGCCAAGGCTGACGATCACCCCATCGCCCAGCGTCGGGTGGCGCTTGCCGCCAACGCCGCTGGTGGGGTTGGTGCCGCCCAGGGTTGAGCCCTGGTACATCGTCACGTTGTCGCCGATTTCGGCAGTCTCGCCGATCACGACAAACCCGTGGTCGACGAAGAAGTTCTTGCCGATCGTCGCGCCCGGATGAATGTCGATCGAGGTCATGAAGCGGGCGAAATGGTTGACCAGCCGCGCCAGGAAATAGAGCCGCGCCTTGAACAGGCGGTGCGCGATCTTGTGAAAGCCGACGGCCCAGACGCCCGGGTACAGCAGCACTTCCCAGCGCGAACGGGGCGCGGGATCGCGGGCGACGATCGAGTCGATATAGCTGAACAGGCGTCCCGGCATCGTTCCCCCTTTATCCCCCGCTCGGGACCTTAAAGCAAGCGCGGTTAAAACAACCTTGGCTCTCGCGGTCCCACGATCTCTTCCAGCGCGTCGCGCCAGATCGAGAGCGTCGGGGCCTGTTTGCGCTCAAGGCCGAGCCGGTCGATTGTCGCGACCAGTCGCTCCACGCCCATGTGGGAACGCTCTGCCCGCGGCGCAAGATAGGCGATCGCATCGCCAGCAAGCGGCAGTGCGCGCAACTCGGCGTGGAGCAGGATCAGTTCGCCCAGCATCGCGTCGTCGGGCACGCCGATTTCAAGATGCAGCGCCGCCCCCAGCCGAGACCTGAGATCGGGCAAGGCGATGTCCCACCCCTCCGTCGCGCCGGTTACCAGCAGCAATGGCGTGCCGCTTTCCTGCGCCCGGTTCCAGCGGTGAAACAACTGCGTTTCGTCGATCCGGTCGGCATCGTCGATTGCCTCGCCCGCGCCGCTTTCGGCAAACCACCGCACGATCAGCGATTTGCCCGAGCGCGGCGGTCCGGCCAGGATCGCCGTGCGAAACGGCCAGCTGGCCGCGGCCGCCAGCGCCTCGAACACGGCCTGGTTGGCATTGCCGACCACGATCCGCGAAGGCGCGCCGGTCCCGCCGGGGATTAGCGGAAGCGCGATCTGGCTCATGGTTTCAGCGCCTGATCGACAGGGCGTTGTTACCCACGGTGACCTTCCAGCCGCGGGCGCGCAGGCTTTCCGCCAGGGTAGTCAGATCGCCCGCGAAGGTAACCCGCATCACCGAGGTTCCGCCCATCGCCAGGCTGGTCGTCGCCGCGCTCTGCACGCCGGGCGAGCCGCGCACCGCGCCCAGCGCGGCATCGACCGCACCCGCATCGGGCGAGGCGAACTGGATGGTGAAGGTGTTGACCACCACCGGCGCGGCGGGCGCTGCCGTCGGCGCGGCGATCGGCGCGGCATCGCTCGCCTGATCGGTCGGCTGGTCGGCCGCCTGTCCCGCAGCGATCAGCGCGGCCATCCCCGGATCGATCTGCTGGCGCATATTGAGCGTTGAATCGGGCTTGAGCAGCCCCGCGTCGAGCGCCTTAGCATAGATCTGGTCAAAGCGGACGACGGCGTCTTCCAGCATCTTGGGCACGCTCCGTTCGTCGTTCGCGGTGAGCGTGAAAGTCTCGAGGAAGGTGTTGTCCGGGCCGTAACGCGCGGTGAAGGTGCCGCGCACCGGCCCGCCGGGCCACTGCCGTTCCAGCCGCGCCTCGGCAATCAGTACGTCGGCCGCCCCGAACTGGTCGAGCACACCGCGCCACCACGTCCGGCTGCGGCGCAGCGGCTGCCCCGCCGTGATCAGCAGCGAATCCCCGCCCGCGCCAACCGGCCGGACATAGTCGATCGGGCTGGCCCCGGCGCGGAACATCGCCCAGGCCTGCTGCCAGGGGGTGCGCGCTTCATAGACCTGCGCGGTGCCCCCCGAATAGAGCACCGGGATCAGCAGCAGCGGCGCCGAATGCGCCTTGGCCCCGCTCCCGCCGCCGATGTACTGCCCGGCCTTCTGCCGGTCGAACACCACGCCCAGCGTCGCGATATAGCGGTGCGGGCCGATCTGTTCGCGCTCGATCACCACGGCGGAAACCATCGACTGGATCTGGTTTTCGGGCATCGCCGGGCCGCCCGCCTTGGCCCAGGCCAGCTTCGCCGCCTCGACCCAGCCCTTGTAGCGCGCGTCCTCGCCCGACGATCCGGTGACGTTCACCTCGATCCCGTTGATCGAAATGTCCGACGTGGTGGCGAGTGGCTGAATCCCGCGATCGCCCTCGATCTGCGCGATCAGCTTTGACGGGCCGACCGCCACCAGCGCCACGGTCAGCGCGATTCCCAGCCCGCCGATCAGCGTGGCGGCAGGGCCAAGTCGCGGGATTCGCGCGGAAAGAGAAGGATTTGCGGGTGTCATCGGGGAAAACCGAGTGCCTTTTGCCCAAACGGCAATGGAAATCCAAGCCGGAAAGCGTTAGTCGGCCTCTCGATGGCCAACAATCCTCCCCCCAAGAGCTACAGCTACGAACAGGCTGGCGTTTCCATTGCAGCCGGCAACGCGCTGGTGAAAGCCATCGGCCCGCTGGCCCGCGCCACCGCGCGCCCCGGCGCGGATGCCGAACTTGGCGGCTTTGGCGGCTTCTTCGATCTGAAGGCCGCAGGCTATAAAGACCCGCTGCTGGTGGCGGGCAACGACGGCGTCGGCACCAAGGTCAAGCTCGCGATCGACCATGACCGCCACGACGCGATCGGGATCGATCTCGTCGCGATGTGCGTCAACGACCTGATCGTGCAAGGCGCAGAGCCGCTGTTCTTCCTTGACTATTTCGCCACCGGCAAGCTCGACAATGGTGTCGCCGAACGCGTCGTCGCGGGCATTGCCGACGGCTGCAAGCTGGCGGGCTGCGCGCTGATCGGCGGCGAGACGGCGGAAATGCCGGGGATGTATGCCGCGGGCGACTATGACCTTGCCGGTTTCTGCGTCGGCGCGGTCGAACGCGGCGAGCAGCTAACCGGCGACAAGGTGGCCGAGGGCGACGTGCTGCTCGGCCTTGCCAGCTCCGGCGTTCATTCCAACGGCTATTCGTTGGTCCGCCGCCTCGCCGAAGATCTCGGCTGGAAGCTGAACCGCCCCGCGCTGTTCGATGCCGACAAGCTGCTGATCGACTATCTGATTGAGCCGACCCGGATCTATGTGAAGACGCTGCTCCCGGTCGTGCGTTCGGGCCGCATCCATGCCCTCGCCCACATCACCGGCGGCGGCCTGCTTGAAAACGTGCCGCGCGTGCTGCCTGCGGGACTCCACGCCCGGATCGACGCCGATTCCTGGCAGCAATCGCGGCTGATGGCGTTCCTGCAGGCGCAGGGCAACATCGAGCCGGGCGAAATGGCGCGCACCTTCAACTGCGGGATCGGCATGGTTCTGGCCGTGTCGGCAGACGATGCCGCCGGGGTGATCGCGGACCTGACGGCAGTGGGCGAGGAAGTCCACGTGATCGGCGCGATCGAGGCCGGCCAGCGCGGCTGCACCGTGCAGGGCAGCGCCGAGGCGTGGAGCGCGCGCGAGGCCTGGGAAGCGGTGCACCTTGCCTGATCGGGCCAAGGTCGCCGTCCTGGTATCGGGCAGCGGCACCAATATGGCCGCGCTGCTCTATGCCAGCCGCGCGGCAGGCTGCCCTTATGAGATCGTGCTGGTCGCCAGCAACAACCCCGATGCGGGCGGGCTGAAACTAGCCGCGGCCGAGGGCGTGCCCACCTTCGCCCTGCCGCAAAAGGGCATGGCCCGGCTCGACCACGACATGGCAATGGACGCCGCGATCCGCGCGAGCGGCGCGCAATATGTCGCGCTGGCTGGTTACATGCGGATTCTCACCGCCGAGTTCGTGAGTGGCTGGGACGGGCGGATGCTCAACATCCACCCCTCGCTCCTGCCGAAATACAAGGGCCTCCACACCCACGAGCGCGCAATTGCGGCGGGCGACAGCCACGGCGGCTGCACGGTCCACCTTGTCACCGCCGAGCTCGATGACGGCCCGATCCTCGGCCAGACCCCGGTCGCGATCGTGCCCGGCGACGATGCCGATACCCTTGCCGCGCGGGTCCTGATTGCCGAGCACCAGCTCTATTCGCGCTGCCTCGCCGCGCTGGTCTCGCGCGGCACCTCGCCCGAGTGGCTGACGCAGCAAGTGCGGGAACGCGCCCTCGCCCTGCCCGAGGCCGAGGAAACGCTCAGCCACGGCATGGCCTGCTTCGGCATCGTGAAGGGCAAGAAGTTCGCCTATGTCAGCAGCGACCACCACGGCGACGGCAAGCACGCGCTGCTGGTCAAGATCAGCGGGCCGGACGAACAGGCCCAGTTGATCGAAAACGACCCCGACCGCTATTACCGCCCCGCCTATTTCGGCGACGGCTGGATCGCGATCCGGCTGGACCTTGGCGATACGGATTGGGACGGCGTTGCGGATTGGCTGGGCCGCAGCTGGCGCAGCGTGGCGCCGGCCCGCCTTGCCGCGATGTTCGATTTCTGAAGACATGACGGTGACTGCCGCAAGTGCGGCGATCCGCAGGCTCTATGCGCACAGCGCACTGCAATCCTTTGTCGAGAACTCCGGCGGACTCTTCGTTGTCGGCTTCTACGTCAAGCAGGGCCTATCCTATCCGCAGGCCTTGCTGGGCTTCGCGGCTATGCTGGCGGTGCGGTACGTCATGCGCCGCGCTATCCTGCCTCTCTCCTTGCGGATCGGCCTGCGCAACGTAATGCTTGCCGGGATCGCGGTGCGCACGGGCAGCTTTGCCTTGCTCCCGCACGTTGGCGGCCTCGATGCCGTGCTGCTGGCCTATGTGATGCTCTCCGGGTTGGGCAACGTATTCTACTGGACGGGCTATCACGCCTTCATGTCGGCGGTTGGCAATTCCGCAGCACTTGGCCGGCAGGTCAGCATCCAGCAGGCGCTGACCGCCGTGATCGGTATCATCGCCCCGCTGGCTGGCGGATTCCTGCTGGTCTCGGCCGGGCCGAGCTGGGCCTTCCTGATCGTCGCCGGGCTGCAAGCGCTTGCCGCCGTGCCGATGCTCGGCGCACCGAACCCTGCGGTGGAGCGCGAAATCGCCTCGGACGATGCTCTGCTGCGCCGCGCCCGGTGGCTTTACCTTGCCGAAGGCTTGCAGGTCGGTTTTGGCGTGGTCGCGTGGAACCTGGCGCTGTTCGTGACGCTGGACGAAGCGTTCGACAGCTTTGGCGGCGCGCTGGCGCTGGCGGGGCTCGGCGCCGCGGCCGGCAGCCTGACGATCGGTCACCTGTTCGACCGGGGGCGCGGCCATCATTCGCTGCCGCTCGCCTATGGCCTCTCGGCGATCACGATCCTGACCAAGTCGGCAGCGGCAAGCACGCCCTGGGCGGCCGTGGCGGCAACCGCGCTTGGTGCGCTGGTCGCCCCGATGACGGCCACCGCCATGCTGCTACCCCTTTACACGATGGCCCAGCGTTCAAATTGCGTCCTGCGCTTCACCATGGCGACCGAGGGCGGATGGGACCTGGGCTGCATCATCGCCTGTGGGACCACGGCCGCCCTGCTGGAATTGGGATCCGGTTTTCGCTTGCCGATCCTGCTGGCGCTGGTTGGGATCGCGACGATCGCGGGGATGCTTTCGCGCTGGTACGCCCGCGAGCTGGCCGCAGCCTAGATCTCGCTTTCTTCCACCAGCGGGCGGCTTTCGCGGGTGCCCTTGTAGCGGGCATCGGGCTCGGTCGGTCCCGGCGAGATCACCACGTAATCGTCATGCACCTCGATCAGCGTGCCGACGAAGGGGAAGCCTTCGAAGCTGCCGGTCACGCGGTAGCTGACCGTGTCGCCGACCTTGAACGTCGCCGCATCGAAATTGAACGTAAACGGACAGTCTTCGCCGCCCTCACCCATGCCCTTCATGTGCAGTCTCCTTTGCGGGCAACATAAGGCTGGAAATTGCAAAGGAAAGCGGCAGGATCAGCATAATGCTGCGCGATTTCACCTCGATCTTCACCGTTCTGTTGTTCGCGGTCGAACTTGCGGTGCTGCTGCGGGCCATGCTGCGCCCCTTGCGCGAGCCGGCCTCGCGGCTGGCCTGGCTGATCGCGATCCTGGTGCTGCCGCTTATCGGGATGATCGCCTACCTGCTGCTGGGCGAGGCGCGGATCAGCCAGCGCCGCCGCGCCCGCTATGGCGCGATTGAGGCGCGGCTACCCCGCCCCGGCGGCGATCCGGAAGCGGCGCGGATGCTGGCGGACGGGCACTATGCCGGGCCGTTCGCCCTCGCCCGCTCGGTCAATGGCCTGCCGCCGACGCTGGGCAATTGCGCCCGCCTTGCCGCCGACAGCAATGCCGCGATTGCCGAAATGGTCGCTGATATCGACGCCGCCCGGGCGAGCGTCCACCTGTGCTTTTACATCTGGCTGGCCGACCACAACGGCCTCGCCCTGAAAGACGCGCTGCTGCGCGCGGCGGCGCGCGGGGTGAAGGTGCGCGTGCTGGCCGACGCGCTGGGATCGCGCGGCTTCATCCGCTCTCGCCACTGGGCCGATCTGGCGGCAGGCGGGGTCGATGCCCGGCCCGCGCTGCCGGTGGGCGGCATCGTCTGGACGCTGATTCGCGGCCGGGTCGACCTGCGCAATCACCGCAAGCTCTTGATCCTCGACAACCGCGTGGTCTGGTGCGGCAGCCAGAACGGTGCCGATCCCGAATTCCGCATCAAGCCGCGCTTTGCCCCCTGGGTCGACGTGATGACCCGCTGGGAAGGCCCGGTGGCGCGGCATTGCCAGTTCCTGTTCGCGTCCGACTGGATGGCCGAAGGCGGCGACGACGTGACCGCGCTGCTCAGCCATCCGTTGCCGACCGCACAGCCCGATGCAAGCATCACCGCCCAGATCATCGGCACCGGCCCGCTGCTGCCCTATCCGGCGATGACGGCCTGCTTCACCGCCCTGATCCACGCCGCGCGGCGCGAACTGGTGATCACGACGCCCTATTTCGTGCCCGACGAACAGCTGCTGTTCGCCCTGACCTCCGCCGCACGGCGCGGGGTCCAAGTGGTGCTGATCGTGCCGCGTCGCAATGACAGCCGGATCGTGGCCGGGGCCAGCCGCAGCTATTATCCGGCGCTGCTCGCCGCCGGGGTCGAACTGTTCGAATTCCGCCCCGGCCTGCTCCACGCAAAAACCATGGTGGTCGACGGCGCTGCGGCGCTGATCGGTTCGGCCAATCTCGACCGGCGCAGCTTCGAGCTCAATTTCGAGAACAACCTGCTGTTTGCCGACGTCAAGTTTGCGGCCCAGCTGCGCGAGCGGCAGGAGATGTGGCGCGCCGCATCGGACCGGATCACCCTGCGCGAAGTCGCCGCCTACAGCGCGCCCCGGCGGCTGTGGCAGAACTTTCTGGCGATGCTCAGCCCGGTGCTCTAACCCCGCAAACGCAAAGGGCCACCGGATTGCCCCGGCAGCCCCTGCGGTTCAGCTTTGCGAGGGCGCGCTTAGCCGACGATTTCTTCGGGCTTGAAGAAGAAGGCGATTTCAATCGCGGCGTTTTCTTCCGAGTCCGAACCGTGGACGGTGTTTTCACCGATCGACAGGGCAAAGCTCTTGCGGATGGTGCCTTCGGCGGCATCGGCCGGGTTGGTAGCGCCCATGATGTCGCGGTTGCGGGTGACGGCGTCTTCGCCTTCCAGCACCTGGACGACGACCGGCTCGCTCATCATGAAATCGCACAGTTCGCCGAAGAAGGGGCGTTCCTTGTGCACCGCGTAAAAGCCTTCGGCCTGTTCGCGGGTCATGTGGATGCGCTTGGAAGCAACGACGCGCAGGCCGGCTTCTTCCAGCATCTTGGTGACCGCGCCGGTCAGGTTGCGGCGGGTGGCATCGGGCTTGATGATCGAAAAGGTGCGGGTAACCGCCATGAGACGTTCCTTGCGTATTGTTGGTTTTTGAAAGTTGGCGCGCCCCTAGCCGCGATTGCGGGGGATCGCAACAATTAGCATCAGGCGGCCTTGATCCAGCGGCCGTCTTCCTGCCGCCAGAAATTGCGTTCCAGCCCCTCGCGCCCGTCCAGCGCACGCCAGGTGGCGCGGGCATCGTCGATGGTCGAATTGTCGAACAGCAGGAATACCCGCTCGAATGCCAGCGCCTCGTCGCGCCAGCGCCCGTCGGCCAGCGCGATGTAACGCGCGCCGTTGGCAGGCTCGGCGCGGTCCGACAGCAGGATCGGCTGATGCGCGTCGTGCGCCCCGCCAGCCATGCCGTGGGCCAGGAAGCTGTCCTTCAAGGCCCACAACCCGTCGCCGATCCGCCCCCGCAGCGCGGCGTCGGACGATACCACCAGCAGGCGCTCCCCGGCCTTCAGCGTATTGCGCGCGATCAGCGGCAAGGCGCCTTCGGCCGGGGTGGCACTGAGCTGGTAGAAATCGACCTTCAAGCGGTCCTCAGACTTCGAGCGTATCGCGCACGTAACGATCGAGCACTCGCACGCCATATCCGGTCGCGCCCTTGTCCCAGGTCGCGCCCGGCTTGTTCGACCAGACCATGCCCGCGATGTCGAGGTGCGCCCAGGGCATGCCCTTGTCGACAAAGCGCTGGATGAACTGCGCCGCCGAAATCGAACCGCCTTCACGCGGGCCGACGTTCTTCATGTCGGCAATCGGGCTGTCGATCAGCTTGTCATAGGCCGGGCCCATCGGCATTCGCCACAGCTTGTCGCCAGAGGCCGTGCCCGCACCCAGCAGCTTTTCAGCCAGCGCGTCGTCGTTCGAGAACAGCCCGCCGTGTTCGTGGCCCAGCGAAATGATCATCGCGCCGGTCAGGGTGGCAAGGTCGATCACCGCGGCAGGCTTGAATTCCCGCTGGGTCCAGGTGATCGCATCGCACAGCACCAGGCGGCCTTCGGCGTCGGTGTTGATTACTTCGATCGTCTGGCCCGACATCGATGTCACGACATCGCCGGGGCGCTGGGCGCCGCCATCGGGCATATTTTCAACCAGGCCGCAGATGCCCACGACATTGGCCTTGGCCTTGCGCAACGCCAGGGCCAGCATCGCGCCGGCAACCGCGCCCGCGCCGCCCATGTCCCACTTCATGTCTTCCATGCCGCCCGGCGGCTTGAGGCTGATCCCGCCGGTATCGAAGGTCACACCCTTGCCAACGAAGGCGGTGGGCTTTTCGCCAACCGGCCCGCCCTTCCATTCCATCACCAGCAGGCGCGGCTTGCGCACCGAGCCTTGCGCCACGCCAAGCAGCGAACCCATGCCAAGCGCGGCCATTTCCGCCTCGTCCAGCACGCGGATCGCAATGCCAGTTCCGGCCATGCGCTGCTGCGCGCGGGCAACGAAGCTTTCGGGATAGAGCACGTTGGCGGGTTCGGTGACCAGTTCGCGGGTAAATTCGACCCCGGCAGCCAGCGCGGCTTCGATCTCCCAGGCCGCATCGCTGCCCTCGGGTGCGCCGACAGCGCGGATCGTGGTCAGCGAAACCTTGTGATCGTCGAGCAGCTTGGTGCGATAGGCATCGTGTCGCCAGCCACGCAGGCGCGCGCCCAGCAGAACAGCGGCAACTTCGCCCGCGGTCAGGGCGCTACCGGAAAAGTCGATCGTCAGCGTTGTTTCGCCCGAAGCGAGGTACTTGGCGGTGAGTGCGGCCCCGGCACGTTCCATTGCGGCCATGCGATCCTTGGCGCTCGGGCTGCCCGCCCCGGCCAGCGACGCGCGCACGACGGCGCCGCCACGGCTGAGAAAGCCTTCGAAAATCTGGCCGGTCTTGCCACTAAAGCGGCTGGCGCGCGCGCCTTCAACCAGAACGGGCTCAAGGTCGGCAGGTAGCGCATCCTGATCGATGATCCGGGCGATAGGGCTGGTGTTGGCGGCAAGGGCGCCGTTGACGAATTCGATCTGCATCTTTGCTCCAGGCGAAAATGTCCGGTGTGCGGCAAAGTATGGCCGCACCGCGTTTGCGTGGATTGCAGTTAGGCGCGGGCGGTGCGATAGGCAACCCATGCTCCCTGTCTCGCAGCGCCGGCTGCCGCATCATCGTTCGCTTTACTCCGGCGTCGCCGCAATGGCGCTCGCCGCGCTTGGTTTACCCACGCACGCCGCCGCGCAAGTCGCCGATCCAGCTGGCGCGGCCGCTGGCCAGAATGCCGCCGAACCGGCCAAGGACGCCGTCCCCGGCGACGAGCAGATCGCGTTTGAAGCCGACGGGGCAAGCTATGACAGCAATACCGATGTCATAACCGTGTTCGGCAATGTCTTCATGCAGCGCGGCAACCAGTCCGTCCGCGCGGACAATGTCACCTGGGACCGCAAGTCGGGCCAGATTGTCGCGACCGGCAGCATCCGCTTTGTCGACGCCGACGGCAACCAGCTCTTCACCGACCGGATTGAACTGACCGACGAGTTCAAGGCCGGAGCGATGGAAAACATGCTGCTGGCGCTGCGCGAAGGCGGACGCCTCGCCGCGACCAAGGGCGAGCGGGTGGAGAACGGCGACATCGTTCTGCACAACGCAGCCTATTCCGCCTGCGCAGTGGAGGATGACAAGGGCTGCCCGCGCAATCCCAGCTGGCGCGTCACCGCGCGGCGCGTGGTCTATGATCCAGACGAACGCCGGGTGCGGTTCTACGGCGCAAGCCTCGAACTGTTCGGCGCACGGCTTTTGCCGCTGCCTGGCTTGGTGCTGACGACGGATGGGCGGCCGATCTCGGGCCTGCTGATTCCGGATGTGCGCCTGTCGGCGTCCAACGGCGTCGAATTTTCGCAGACCTGGTATCAGCGCCTCTCGACCAGCAAGGACCTCGCGGTTACCGGCTATGTCTATACCGGCGCGCTTCCGATGGTGCAGGCCCAGTTCCGTTCGCTGGAGGCCAAGGGGGCCTGGCAGGTCACCGGCTACGCCACGCAGAGCGAACGCATCACGATCGGCGGGACCACTTCGAACACGCAAAAGGACTTTCGCGGCTATCTGTTCGCCAACGGCCGCTTCCAGTTCGATCCGAACTGGAGCCTGACCTTCTCTGGCCGGGTCACGTCCGACCGCACCTTCCTGCGGCGTTATGACATCACCCGTGACGATCGGCTGCGCTCAATGGTCAGCCTCGAACGGATCGACAGCAACAGCTATTTCTCGCTTGAAGGCTGGGCAACCCAGACGCTGCGCGCCGGCGATGCGCAGGGGCTGGTTCCGATTGCCCTGCCCGTGATGGATTACCGCAAGCGCTTCGACGATCGGGTGCTGGGCGGCCGGTTCGAACTGCAGGTCAACAGCCTCGCGATCACTCGCACCAGTGGACAGGATACGCAGCGCGCCTTCGTTTCTGGGCGGTGGGATCTGCGCCGCCTGACGCCGATGGGCCAGGAAGTGAAGCTGACCGCGCTGGTCCGCGGCGATCTTTATCACTCTGACGAGAATTCGCTGACCACGGCCGCGCTCTACCGAGGCAATCCCGGCTGGGAAACACGGGGCCTCGCAACCGTAGCGGTCGATGTAAAATGGCCGCTGGTCGGCGAATTCATGGGCGGCAACCAGGTCTTTACGCCGCGCTTCCAGGTCGTTGCCAGCCCGACGATCAAGAACCTCGATGTGCCAAACGAGGATGCCCGCGCGATTGATCTGGAGGATTCGAACCTTTTCGCGCTCAACCGCTTTCCCGGTTATGACCGGGTCGAAGACGGCGTGCGCTTCACCTATGGCTTCGACTGGCAGTGGGAACGACCCGACTGGCGGGTGAGCAGCACGATTGGCCAGTCCTATCGCCTGACCTCGAAGCCCACCTTATTGCCTGACGGAACCGGTCTTTCCAGCCGCACCTCCGATGTAGTCGGTCGAACCGAGGTGCGTTTCAAGGACGTGGTCAAAGTCACCCACCGGTTCCGACTGGACAAGGATAATTTCGCTGTTCGCCGCAACGAATTCGACGCTGCGGTGGGTAATGAGCGCACTTATGTCGAAGTCGGTTACCTGCGCCTCAACCGCAATATCAATGCCGGCACCGAGGATCTCAAGGACCGCGAGGAACTGCGCGTTTCTGCTCGTGTCGGCTTTGCCAACTATTGGTCGATCTTTGGTTCCGGCGTGGTTGATCTGACCACGGACCCCACGATTGCCGGCGCTGACGGCTTCCAACCGCTGCGCACCCGGCTTGGCGTGGCCTATCAGGACGACTGCCTGGAGCTATCGTTCACCTGGCGCCGTGACTTCGTGGCCACGGGTGACGCGCAGCGGGGCAATACCTACCAGATCCACTTCGCTCTAAGGAATCTGGGCTTCCGTTAAACAAGACGACCGGTAAAACCGCGGCTGGCGCATTGGCAGGCCCTGCCAAACACGCTATCCGCCTCGATGCTCAGCTTGGGTTCAGCCTGCGGGCTGCAATGGCGGGGTCAAGTCGCGCGGGGCCTGACCCGCCGTTTTTGGGATTTGATAACCAGTGGCAATCACTTCGTCGCTTCGCTTCCTCACTCGTTCCGCTGTTGCCGTCGCGCTCGTTCTGGGTGGCGTGGCCAGCGCACAGGACAGTTCCGGCAATCTCGACTTGCCGAGCGATCCGAAGATTTTCGGCAAGAACGATCCCAACCACCGCACCGCAACCGTGATCATCAACGGTGAAGTGATTACCGGCACCGACGTCGACCAGCGCGTGGCCCTGATCGTCGCGGCAAGCGGCGGCAAGATCGAACCCGAAGAGCTGGAACGCCTGCGCATGCAGGTGCTGCGCAACCTGATGGACGAAACGCTCCAGATCCAGGAAGCCAAGGCCCAGGGCATGACCGTGGAAGACGCCGAGGTCGACGAGACTTACGCGCGCATCGCCCAACAGAATTTCGGCCAGGAACCCAAGGCGCTCGATGCCTACCTGGTGAAGATCGGCTCCTCGCCCGCCTCGCTCAAGCGGCAGATCCGTGGCGAACTTTCGTGGCAGCGCCTGCTGCGCCGCAACGTCCAGCCCTATGTCAGCGTCTCGGATGAAGAGGTGCGCGATGTGCTCAAGCGCCAGCAGGAGCAGAAGGGCACCGAGGAATACCGCGTCGGCGAAATCTTCCTTTCGGCCAACAGCGAAAACCGCGATGCCGTGGCGCAGAACGCGATGAAGATCGTCCAGCAACTGCAGCAGGGCGGCAGCTTTGTCGGTTATGCCCGCCAGTTTTCCGAAGCATCGACCGCGCCGGTCGGCGGTGACCTGGGCTGGGTGCGTCTGGCGCAGCTGCCCCCCGAACTCTCGAACGCCATCGCCACGCTGCAGCCCGGCCAGATGGCCGGACCGATCGAAGTGCGCGGCGGGTTTTCGATCGTCGTACTGATTGACAAGCGCCAGATCCTGACCGCCGATCCGCGCGATGCGATCCTCAGCCTCAAGCAGATCTCGATCAGCTTCCCCAAGGGCACGACCGAGGCCCAGGCTACTGCACAAGCCCAGACCTTCGCGGAAACGATGAAGACCGCGCGCGGTTGCTCGACGGTTGACGGGATTGCTGCCGGAATCGGCGCGGAAGTTGTCACCAACGACCAGATCAAGGCGCGCGACCTGCCGGGGCCGCTTCAGAACATGGTCCTGGCGCTGCAGCTGGGCGAAACAACCGCTCCGTTCGGCTCGATCGAAGATGGCGTGCGCGTGCTGATGCTGTGCGGACGCGACGATCCCAAGGTCGATACCGGTCCGGATTTCGACACGGTCCAGGCCCAGATGGAAGACGAGCGCATCAACAAGCGCGCGCAAAGCTACATGCGCGACCTGCGGCGCGACGCGATCATCGACTACGGCAACTAAGGTCTGACGCACCGGATGGGGCCGCTTGCACTCTCGCTGGGCGATCCCGCCGGAGTCGGCCCCGAACTCATCGCCGCAGCCTGGGCGCTGCGCGAAGAAGCGGAACTGTTCCCCTTCTTCGTTGCGGGCGGGCCCGAATTGCTGGTCGATTCCTCGCGCAGCCGGGGCATTGCCCTGCCCGTCACGCAGATTTTCCATCCGGCCGAAGCCTTTGACTGCTTTGGCCATTCGTTACCGGTGCTGGCCGGAGCGGATGGCGAATACACCCCCGGCACCCCCAGCCGCGAAGGCGCTGAGCTGGCGCTCGCCTCGCTGGAGGAAGCCGCAAGGCTCGTGGTCGAGGGTGAAGCTTCGGCCATTGTTACCGGTCCGATTGCCAAGGCCCGGCTCGCCGAAGTGGGATTTGATCATCCGGGACAGACCGAGTTCGTCGCCGCCGCCAGCGGGGTTGCGGCGCAGGATGCGGTGATGATGCTCGCGGGGCCGAACCTGCGCACCGTGCCGCTGACCGTCCATATCGCGCTGGCCGACGTCCATGCTCACCTGACTACAGAGTTGATCGTGCGCCGCGCGAGGATCACGGCCGCGGCGCTGGAGCGCGACTTCGGGATCGAGCGCCCCCGCATCGCCATCGCCGCGCTCAATCCCCACGCCGGGGAGGAAGGCCGCATGGGCGGTGAGGAAGCCGCGATCATCGCACCCGCCATTGCCCAACTTCGGGCCGAGGGGATCGACGCCACCGGCCCCCACCCCGCCGACGCGCTGTTCGCCCCCCGCGCGCGCGCCGGTTACGATGTGGCGCTGTGCATGTATCACGATCAGGCGCTGATCCCGCTGAAGGCGCTCGATTTCGATAGCGGCGTCAACGTCACGCTGGGCCTGCCGATCATCCGCACCTCACCCGATCACGGCACCGCCTTCGCCATCGCGGGCCAGAACAAGGCCGATCCCGGCGCGATGATCGCCGCGATCCGCATGGCCGGCGAATGTGCCGAGCGGCGGTTCGGGGAATGAGCCAGCCCGACCTTCCCCCGCTGCGCGAGGTCATCAATCGCCACGGCCTGTTCGCCAGCAAGGCGCTCGGCCAGAACTTCCTGTTCGACGAGCAATTGCTCGACCGGATCGCCGCGATCCCCGGCAAGCTCAAGGGCCAGCAGGTACTCGAAGTCGGCCCCGGCCCTGGTGGCCTGACCCGCGCCCTGCTGCGCGCCGGAGCGCAGGTTACCGCGATCGAGATGGACAAACGCTGCCTGCCCGCCTTGGCTGAACTCGGCGAGGCCTTCCCCGGCCAACTGGAGGTGATCGAGGGTGATGCCACCAAGGTCCCCCACGGGATCGAGGGCCCGTTCCACATCGTCGCCAACCTGCCCTACAATGTCGGCACCGCACTGTTCACGGGCTGGCTGGGCGGTGAAGCATGGCCGCCGCAATGGGCCAGCCTGACTTTGATGTTCCAGCTGGAGGTTGCCAACCGGATCATCGCCGAAACCGGCAGCGACGCCTATGGCCGCCTCGCCGTGCTGGCCCAGTGGCGTGCCGAGGCGAAAGTGGCGATGAAAGTCCACCGCAGCGCCTTCACCCCGCCGCCCAAGGTGATGAGCGCGATCGTCCACGTGAAGCCCGCGGCCATGCCCGAAGGCGTATCGGCAAGGACGCTCGAACGCCTGACCGAGGCCGCTTTCGGCCAGCGCCGCAAGATGCTGCGGCAAAGCCTCAAGGGCCTGCCCGGCGCGCTCGCCGCGCTGGAAGTCCTTGGCATCGACCCCGCGCGCCGCGCCGAAACGCTGAGCGTGGAGGAGTTCGTGGCCGTGGCGCGGGTGCTGAGTCAGTAACCCTCACGGCATTGCCAGCCGCCACCATTGGGCGCATCATGACCGCATGGTGGCGCAACACCCTGGCCTGAAACGGAGAAACCGGTCGCTGGTGATGGGCGCGCTCGCCTTTATCCTGCTGTCATCGCCGGCATCGGCCGAACCTGCAAAAGGCCTTCCCGAGAGCTGGACGTTGGGAGAAATGCCCGCTGCAACCGATGGCCAGCCGCGCCCGACTTATCACCAGCCCGCCCCCCGCACCGGCACCTATCTCCACGGTGGAAGCGGCCAGATCCAGGATGCTTCCGATTGGAACCGCACGTCGCCGCAGGAAGCCTGCTTTGTAAAGACCGGGAAGCAGTTCAGCTATTCGATGCTGCCAGCGCAGGAATACTGGTATTACGAGGCGGATGGCGAAGGCCTGCTGCTCCTCAGATCGCGCGCGTTTGCGGGCTACGACGCCGATTGCAACGACATTATCCGCAGCACTGACAGCGTGGAACGCGTGCAGATCGGCAAGGACAGTTTTACCCGCTTCATTCCCAAGGATGGAGGTTGGGTCGCGGAAACCCATGCCTTCGCGTCGTATCGGCGGACCGACACGCACGATGTCGGCATCGGAAACAACTTCGACACGCTGACCTACTTCGTGATGCGCAAGCGGCATTTGCGAGACAGCGATGTCGGCCCGCTCGTCAAGGGTATCCAGACGCACTGCGTAGGCTATTCCAGCCCGCCCGATGCTGGCGGCGTGCTGTGCTGGCTCGGCGAAAAAGGCCCCGGTCGAGGCATTCTGACCTATGACAGCGAAACGATAGCAGGTGGACCGAACGTCTATCACGAAGTGACCGATATTGAGGATGGCGTGCCGATCGACGGACGCTTGTTCGAATGGGACCGACCGATCAGCGCAAACTGACTGCGCAGAGAATTTCGCAATCATTTCCTGCGATTGTCGCCGCCATCCCGGACCGAACAGGGCTCATGGACGAACGACAAGCAACTCTACGCAGCCTGCGCCGTATTCTCGGCGCGATGAGTCTCGCCCTGTTCGCCTATGCGGCCGCGATCGCATGGAAAGGCCACGTGGTCATAATCGGGCGACCCCATCACAGCGCCTATTCGGGCGCCGAGGCGCTGCAATGGGCCGGCCTTTACGCCTGCTTTGGCGCGGCCCTGCTGGGCGTGTTCATGAACACGCCCGCGCGGGTCGGCACGTGGATCGGCACCTGGCTGGTGCTGGGCATCGCCATCGTGCTTGTCCCGGCCTACACGGGCGCCTGATCAGAGCGCCTTTTTCACTTGCCGCCAGTGGTGCAGCAGCGGCTCGGTATAACCGCTGGGCTGATCGACGCCCTTGAACACCAGATCGCAGGCAGCGCGGAACGCCGGGGCGTCCTCGTTGCCGACCAGCGGCAGGTAGACGGGATCGCCCGCGTTTTGGGCATCGACCTTGGCGGCCATGCGGCGCAGGCTGTCCATGACCTGCTCCTTGGTGCAAACCCCGTGGAGCAGCCAGTTGGCCATGTGCTGACTGGAAATGCGCAGCGTAGCGCGGTCTTCCATCAGGCCGACGTCGTTGATGTCGGGCACCTTGGAACAGCCGACCCCCGCGTCGATCCAGCGCACGACATAGCCGAGGAGCCCTTGCGCGTTGTTGTCCAGTTCCTCGCGGACTTCCTCGTCGGACCAGTTGATCCCGTCGGCCAGCGGCACGGTAAGCAGCAGGTCGAGCGCCGGAGTCGGTTTGCCCGCGAGTTCCTGCTGCACGGCAAACACGTCGACCTGGTGGTAGTGTGTCGCGTGGAGCGTGGCAGCAGTGGGGGACGGGACCCAGGCAGTGTTCGCGCCAGACTTGGGATGGCCGATCTTCTGCACCATCATGTCGCCCATCATGTCGGGTGCGGCCCACATCCCCTTGCCGATCTGCGCCTTGCCCGACAGCCCGCAAGCAAGGCCGATCTGGACGTTGCGCGCCTCGTAGGCCGAGATCCACGGCGTCGCCTTCATCGCGCCCTTGCGCAGCATGGCGCCGGCCCGCATCGAGGTGTGGATTTCATCGCCTGTCCGGTCGAGGAAGCCCGTGTTGATGAACACGATCCGGTCCTTCACGGCATGAATGCAGGCGGCAAGGTTGGCGGAGGTGCGGCGTTCCTCGTCCATCACGCCAACCTTGATCGTGTGGCGGGCAAGGCCCAGCAGGTCTTCCACCGCATCGAACAGGGTGTTGGTGAAGTCGACTTCTTCCGGCCCGTGCATCTTGGGCTTGACGATGTAGATCGAACCACAGCGGCTGTTGCTGAACGCGCCCTTCCCGGCCAGCCCCTGCGCCCCGATGGCGCTGGTAACGACCGCGTCCATGATCCCTTCGGGAATCTCGCTGTCATCGGCCAGCAGGATCGCCGGGTTGGTCATCAGGTGGCCGACATTGCGCACAAACAGCAGGCTGCGCCCCGGCAGAACCAGTTCGCTGCCATCCAGCGCGGTCCACTTGCGGTCTGGGTTGAGCGTCCGGGTCATCGTCCGCCCGCCCTTTTCGAAGGTGTCCGCCAGATCGCCCCGGATCACGCCCAGCCAGTTGCGATAGGCGTTGAGCTTGTCTTCCGCGTCCACCGCCGCGACCGAATCCTCCATGTCGCAGATCGTGGTCAGCGCCGCTTCGAGCACGACGTCGGCAATGCCGAGCGGGTCGGTCTTGCCGACCGGGTGCGCCGGATCGACCAGCACTTCGATGTGGAGGCCATTGTGGCGGAACAGGAACGCACCGTCGCGCTTGGCCACCAGATGCTCGCAAGGCTCACCGGCGAGCGCCGCTTCCCAGCCCGGAATCGCGCCGTTCAGGAACGCGCGCGCGGCCTTGATAACGGCGGCTCCGCGCACTTCGTCATAGCCGCCGGGGCGGGCCGGGGCGGCATCGAGCGCGTCGGTGCCGTAGAATGCGTCATAGAGGCTGCCCCAGCGCGCATTGGCGGCGTTGAGCAGGAAGCGCGCGTTGAGCACCGGCACGACAAGTTGCGGCCCAGCCATCGTGGCGATTTCGGGATCGACATTTTGCGTGCCGATCGTGAACGGCGCGGGTTCGGGCACGAGATAGCCGATCTCGGTCAGGAAGGCCTTGTATTCGGCCATGTCGATGGGCTTGCCGGCGCGCGCCAAGTGCCACGCATCGATCCTGGCCTGCAGGTCGTCACGCTTGGCCAGCAAGTCACGGTTTACCGGGGCGTAGCGTTCCACCAGGGCGGCAAAGCCTTGCCAGAAGCTGGCGGCATCCTTGCCCAGCGGGGCGATGACTTCGCCCTCGATGAATTGCGCCAGGGCTGCATCAACCTGAAGCTCGCTGCGTTCAACCCGATTGGTCATTTTTCCTCGCACTCGATTAAGCCGCAGGCGCCAAACGGCGTTCCGGCATGGGGTATCGTCGAATCCGGGGAGGAATGCGAGGGCCTATGCCGCACCTGCGAAGAAATGGCAACGCCTGTGATTTCTGCCCGCCGCTTCAGGCAGGGGTTGGAGCGGCCTTAGCTCTCGGCTAGAAGGTTTCAGATGCAACAGCTTGATGCTTCCGAACAGGCACTGCTTAGTGCCGTCGATGCTGGCCCGATGTTGGGTCAAGTCCAGGCGTGGAGCGCGCTCAACACCGGTACCGGCAACCTTGCGGGCCTGGCCGAACAGGCACGCCTGCTGGCGGCCGAATTCGCCGCGCTACCGGGTGCGGTCGAACTGGTTGACCCCGCCACCGTCACGGCCATCGCGGCCGACGGGAAGGAAGACGAAGTCCAATACGGCAAGCACCTGGTGTTGTCCGTCCGCCCCGATGCGCCGCGCCGCTTCCTGCTGACGGGGCACATGGACACGGTATTTCCCGCCAATCATCCCTTCCAGCACCAGAAGTGGCTGGACGGCGAAACACTGAACGGCCCCGGCGTGGCCGACATGAAAGGCGGGATTGCGGTGATTTTGGCCGCACTCAAGGCATTTGAGACTTCGCCTGCGGCCGTCGGCGTCGGCTATGACGTCCTGATCAATTCCGATGAGGAAACCGGCAGCCTTTCATCCGCCGCGCTGATCGCCCGCCTTGCGCAGGGCAAGACCGCAGCGCTGACCTATGAACCCTCGGCCCTGCCCGACGGCACCCTAGCCGGCGCGCGGGCCGGCAGCGGCAACTGGTCCCTGGTGGTGACGGGCCGCTCTGCCCATGCCGGGCGCAATCCGGAGGACGGGCGCAACGCCATCGTCGCAGCCGCCGCGCTGGCGCTGGGCCTCAAGGCGCTGGAACGCGACGGGCTTTCGGTCAACCCCGCGAAGATCGAGGGCGGCAGCGCCAACAACGTCGTGCCGGACCATGCCGTGCTGCGCTTCAACATCCGTCCACGCTTTCCGGAAGTCGCCGATATTTTTGAAACGGAAATCCAGGCTTTGATCGCCAAGGTTGAATCCGAGCACGAAGTCCGCATCCACCGCCACGGCGCGATTAGCCGCCCACCCAAGCCGCTCGACGCGCGGGCCGAAAAACTGTTCGGCATCGTCGAGGAATGTTCCGCCCTGCTTGGCCATCCGATCACCCGCAAGGCCACCGGCGGGGTCTGCGATGGAAACAACATCGCCGCTTGCGGGGTGCCTGTGGTCGACACCATGGGCGTGCGCGGCGGCGCGATCCATTCTTCGGACGAGTTCCTGATCGTCCCCAGCCTCGAAGAGCGCGCGAAGCTGTCCGCGCTCGTCCTCCACCGCCTCTCCCTTGGAGAACCGCTTTGACCTTTCGCATCCGCGCGGCCGGGCCGCACGACCTTCAGCACATTTACGAAATGGCCAAGCGTACTGGCGGGGGCTTCACCAACCTTCCGCCCGACCGCAAATCGCTGATCGCCAAGCTGGATCGTTCGGGCGAGGCTTTTGCGCGTGCCGAGGATACGCTGGACGACGACCTGTTCTTCTTCGTGCTGGAAAACACCGCTACTGGCGATGTGCGCGGCACGTGTCAGGTATTCTCGGCGGTGGGGCAGAAGTGGCCGTTCTATTCTTACCGGATCGGCGCGCTGACCCAGCACAGCGCGGAGCTCGGCCGCACTTTCCGCGCCGACATCCTCAACCTCTCGACCGATCTTGAAGGGGCAACTGAAGTGGGCGGGCTGTTCCTCCACCCTGGCGAACGCGCCGGTGGGCTAGGCCTGCTGATCGCGCGGAGCCGCTATCTGTTCATCCGCAATCACCGCCCCCGCTTTGCCGACCGCACACTGGCCGAACTGCGCGGCGTGATTGACGAGGCCGGCGGTTCACCCTTCTGGGACGGGGTTGCCGGGCGCTTCTTCGGGATGAATTTTCAGGACGCGGACGAGTTCAACGCCAAGTTCGGCAACCAGTTCATTGCCGACCTGATGCCCAAGCACCCGGTCTATATCGCGATGCTGACCGACCATGCCCGCGCAGTAATCGGCGTGCCGCACCCCACGGGCCGCGCGGCGATGCGGATGCTGGAGAACGAAGGGTTCGCCTGGGAACGCTATGTCGACATTTTCGACGGCGGACCGACCATGACAGTGCGGACCGACCAGATCCGCTCGATCCGCGAAGCTGAAGACGCACGGGTCGTGGCGGTCGACGGCAAGCTCGGCGAACACCGCGAGGGCGACAAGCGCCTGATCGCGGTTGGCCGGCTTGCCGACTTCCGCTGCGCCTATGGGTACATTGCCGAGCGAGACGACGGCATCGCGCTCGACGTGGAATGTGCTTCGGTGCTGGGAATCGAACCCGGCGAGACCGTCACTCACGTGGCGCGGTGGTGAACCATGGCGCTGGTTGAAATCAACTTCGACGGGATCATCGGCCCCAGCCACAATTACGCCGGGCTGAGCCTGGGCAACCTCGCCTCGGCCAGCCATGCGGGCGACGTTTCGTACCCGCGCGCCGCGGCATTGCAGGGCCTTGCCAAGATGCGGCACAACATGGCGCTGGGGCTGGCGCAGGGTTTCCTGCTGCCGCTCCCCCGTCCCAATGGCGCATTCCTGACCGCGCTGGGCGCCGAAGACGGCTCGGATCGGCGCCTGCTTGCCGCTGCGTGGTCGGCCAGTTCGATGTGGACTGCGAACGCCGCCACCGTCTCGCCCGCCCCCGACAGCGCGGACGGGCGCTGCCATCTGACGGCGGCCAACCTTGTCACCATGCCGCACCGCTCGCAGGAATGGCCCGATACCGTGCGCCAGCTGCGCGTCGCATTTGCCGACAAGGCGCACTTTGCCGTCCACGATGCCGTGCCCCCCTGTTTTGGCGACGAGGGTGCGGCCAACCACATGCGGATGTGCGCAGAACACGGTGCGCCGGGGTTGGAAATCTTCGTCTATGGGCGCAGCGGCGGAGCCTTTCCAGCGCGTCAGCACGAACAGGCGAGCCGCGCGGTTGCGCGCCTCCACGGCCTCGATCCCGCGCGCGCCCTGTTTGTCGAACAGGCACCAGAGGCAATCGCGGCAGGCGCGTTCCACAATGACGTGGTGGCCGTGGCGAACGAGCGGGTGCTGTTCACCCACGAACAGGCCTTCGCCGACCCGGACGGCACCTACGCCGCGATCCGCGCGGCCTTGCCCGAGGCAGAGATCGTGGTGGTGCCAACCGCTGCGGTCAGCCTCGCCGACGCAATCAAGTCCTACCTGTTCAACGCCCAACTCCTCACCCTGCCCGCAGGCGAGATGGGGCTCGTCATCCCGCTCGAAGCCTGGGAGCACCCTGGCGTCCGCGCCTGGCTGGACGGGATGCTGGCCAGCAACGGCCCGATCCGGCACGTGCTGCCGGTAGACGTGCGCCAGTCGATGGCGAACGGCGGCGGCCCGGCTTGCCTGCGGCTGCGCGTGGTCGCCGATCCGGCGACTGTCGATCCGCGCTTCCTGCTGGATCCGGCGAAGGCTGATGCGCTCGAAAGCGTGATCGCCGCGCACTGGCCCGAAGCGATTGCGCCGGCTGACCTTGGGGACCCGGCGCTTGCCGTGCAAGTCGTGGCGGCTCGCGCCGCGCTGCTCGAAGTTCTGGCACTGGGCGAACTTGCCTGAGTCCCCTGTCGGGACAGCTTACAGACGGGATTCGGGTTAACCACGCACTTGCGCGTAATTCTCTATTTGGCATGATGGTTGCGATGATTCCCGTTAAGGAATTGAGGAACCCATGCTGAGCAAAATCAAGCGCCTGTTCGTGATCAAGACGCCGGTTGAGGCGTACCTGATCATCTATGCGCTGGCGCTTGGTGCGGTCGAACGCGGCACGGTTTACATCCACCGCTTCCCCGGCTTCGGCGGCAAGCTGCTGTTCCTCGCCTGCACCGGCGCGGTGTTCATGGCAGGCGGCAAGATTCTTGACTGCCTCAAACACGAAAAGCGCATCGCCGAACGCCCCGAAACGGTGTTCTGAACACACTTCGCGGCACAGGACCGATTGCCCTTAAATCCGCTTCAAACCGAGACGAGAATGGTGGCCTGCGCGAACCGGCGCGCAGCGTGCTCCAGCACGTGAGCACCGGAAGCGCAGCAGGCTGCCGTTCGCAGCCCGGTTTGAAGCGGATTTAAGGGCAATCGGTGGGGTGGTTCTGTTGCTAGGCCCACCCCGAGCCCCCGGTATCCGTTCTGTTGCCCGGTCGGTCCAACCGCGCTTTAGCTTTGTAAGATCAGGCCGCTAGGCCGTCAGATTACGCAGCGAGAGCGAGTGCTTCGTTGTCGTTGGCACTTGTGAGTTTTGAGCCTTGAACGGGTTACTCAGCCCGGGTGAAAACAACGCTTTTCAACACACGTCGATCCTAGTTCGGCCCCATCATCACCCCGGCGACAACCGGGCCACGGCCTGCCCGTCTCCGGGTATCCGTGTGGTGGTGGTGGAGCCGCCGGGTACCGCCCCCGGGTCCGCTGCATCTATTGCACGTCGCAATTTATCACCATAGCCGGGCGAACCCGGCGAAACCCAATATAGGCAGAGTGCCGAGAAATGAAAGGGGCGGCAGCCAGACCGGCCCCGCCCCTTCGCTAAATCAACTGAAACGCTTACTTTTTCAGCGCATCGCGAATTTCGGTGAGCAAGTCCACCTCGCTCGGCCCGGCGGGCGCGGCCGGCGGCGGCGGGAAGGCCTTGTTGGCCTGGCGCACGATCAGGAAGATCACGAAGGCCAGGATCAGGAAGTTGATGACCGCGGTGATGAAGCTGCCATAGGCCAGGACATTCGCGCCCGCTTCCTTCGCGGCCTTGAGCGTCGCACCTTCGGGCGCGACGCCGGAAAGCACGATGTACTTGTTCGAATAGTCGATCCCGCCGGTAATCGCGCTGATCACGGGCATGATCACGTCATCGGTTAGCGACGAAACGATCTTGCCAAAAGCGGCGCCGATGATCACACCGACAGCCAGATCGAGCACGTTGCCGCGTGCGATGAAGGCCTTGAATTCGCTGAGCATTGCGCCCCCTCCTGATCCGATTGGTCCCGAGGCAGACTGTCTGCCAGTAAACCCGAATCCGCACAATAATTGTTTGAAACCCAAGTCGTTTGTCGAGACTGTCCTTGATCGGACACTGACCCGCCCTACATTCGTGCACATTGCGGCAAATAGCCGCCCTGACGAGAGGAAGATGTTTCCCATGTCCGCAAACTATTCCGCAATTTTCCCCCGCGCCCTGATCGCCGCCACTGCCGCCGCCACGCTGGCCGGCTGCGGGATCAATTCGGTTCCGACTGCGGAAGAAAACGCCAAGGCCAAGTGGGCCGATGTCCAGGCCGCATTTCAGGAACGCGCCAACCTGATCCCCAACCTCGCCGCCGTGGCCAAGGGTGCGGCCGAGCAGGAAAAGGGCATCCTGATCGGCGTGATGGACGCGCGCTCAAAGGCGACCAGCATTACCCTCACCGCCGATGACCTGACCGATCCGGCCAAGGTCAAGGCGTTCCAGGACGCGCAGAACCAGTTCGGCACTTCGCTGGGCGGGTTCGGCCGCCTGCTGGCCAATGCCGAGGCCTATCCCGAACTCAAGAGCATCACCAACTACCAGATGCTGCAGAGCCAGCTTGAGGGCCAGGAAAATCGCATCCGCATTGCCCTGCGCGATTACAACGAGGCGGTGCGCCAATATAACACCACGATCCGCACCTTCCCCGACGCGATCGGCGCGAAGGTGATCTATGGTGCCAAGCCGATGGTCCCCTATGAAGCCGTCACGCCGGGCGCGGAAGTGGCGCCCAGCCTCGAAGGCAAGCTCTGAGCGGAAGGATAGCGCCATGCTCGGCCGCGCCGGGCCTGCCCCGCACATCGCCAAGCGCGCGCTAACCCAGACGGTCGGCGCACTGCTTGCACTCGCAGCGCTGCTGCTGCCGCATTCGGCCTGGGCGCAGACGTTCCCGGAACTGACCGGGCGCGTCGTGGATGCCGCCAACGTCATCCCCGCCGACGAGGAAGCGCGCCTGACGCAAAAGCTGGAAGCGCTGGAAACCCAGTCGCACCGGCAAGTGGTGGTCGTCACCCTGCCCGATCTGCAGGGCTATGACATTTCCGACTATGGCTACCAGCTTGGCCGGCACTGGGGCATCGGTTCGAAAGACAAGAACGACGGCGTCCTGCTGATCGTCGCCCCCAGCGAGCGGAAGGTCCGGATCGAGGTTGGCTATGGCCTGGAACCGATCCTGACCGATGGCCTGTCTTCCCTGATCGTCCAGCAGCAGATCGTGCCGCGCTTCAAGGCGGGCGACATACCCGGCGGGATCGAAGCCGGGACCGATGCGATCATCCAGCAACTCACCCTGCCCGAAGACGAAGCCCGCAAGCTTGCCGCCGAAGCCAAGCCGCAGCAGACCGACACTGGCGACGTGATCGCGCCGACGCTGTTCTGGTTGTTCATGTTCTTCATCTTCTTCGTCCTCCCGATGCTTCGGCGCGGTCGGCGCGGCCAGCGCTATGGTGGTAGCGGCCTTGGCCAGGTCATCATGTGGAGTGTGCTTGACGAACTGTCGCGCGGCGGCCGTGGCGGCGGTGGCAGCGGCTGGGGCGGCGGCGGTTTTGGCGGCGGAGGCGGCGGATTTTCTGGCGGCGGAGGCAGCTTCGGCGGCGGCGGATCGTCGGGTAGCTGGTAGGGAGGCAGGCAATGGCACAGGTTCCTGCCATGAGCGAGGCAGAGCGCGATGCGGTAAGCAAGGCAGTCGGCGCGGCGGAGGAAAAGTCCGCAGGCGAGATCGTGACGATCCTCACCGAAATTTCGGATTCCTATCACGACGTCGCCCTGTTCTGGTCGGCGGCAGTGGCCTTCCTGGCGATTGGCGCGCTGGCGCTGGCCCCCGATTTCTACCTTGGCCTGATCGACCGGGTAACCGGCGAATGGGAAACCGCCTGGCATCCGGGTAAGCTTATGGCCCTCGCCCTGACGGTCGGCGTCGTCAAGTTCATCACCATGTGGCTTCTGCAACTATGGCGTCCGCTGCGGCTGTTGCTGGTTCCGGCCCCGGTCAAACACGCCCGGGTGCGCGCCCGCGCCGTCACCTGCTTCAAGGTGGGTGCAGAGCGGCGCACCCATGGCCGCACCGGCATCCTGATCTACCTCAGCCTTGGCGAACACCGGGCCGAGATCGTTGCCGACGAGGCGATTGCTTCCAAGGTCGCACCCGAAGTGTGGGGCGATGCCATGGCGGCGATGCTGGCGCATCTCCGCTATAATCGCATCGGGGATGGCCTGGTCGCGGCGGTCGAAAAGGTCGGCGCGGTGTTGGCCCAGCACTTCCCCCGTGCAGAAGACGACAAGAACGAATTGCCGGACCGCCTGATCGAAGTCTAAGGCTCGCGCTCCGAGTTATGGAGGCGACATGAGCGAGGCGGATTACGACAAGCCGGAAGAGGTTCACTGGACCGGCAAGTTCATCGTCGCCAAGACCCGCGGCAAGTGGGAATACGTTTCGCGCACACGCGGCATCAAGGCCGCCGTGATCCTCGCGATCGACGCCGAAGATCACGTGATCCTAGTCGAACAGTTCCGGGTGCCCCTGGGCCGCCCATGCATCGAGTTTCCCGCCGGACTGATCGGCGACCACGGCGAGGCCGAGGATGCAACCGCCGCCGCCGCGCGCGAACTGGAAGAAGAAACCGGTTACCGCGCGGCGCGAATGGAAAATCTGGGCGAATATTATTCGTCCCCCGGCATGGTCACGGAAAGCTTCACCCTGCTGCGCGCCCACGGCCTGACCCAAGTTGGCCCTGGCGGAGGGGTGGACGGCGAGAACATCACCGTTCATCGTGTTCCGCGACGGGAGCTGGCCACGTTCATCGCCGAATCGCGTGCACGCGGCCTTGGCATCGACGTTCGCCTGCTGATGCTGCTTGGCCCCGGAATGATTGGAGAGGAATAGGACAATGGCTGGACGGGTTGCAGGAAAGAAGGCGCTGATCACCGGCGCGGCGCAGGGTCTTGGCGCGGCGCAGGCGTTGATGCTGGCCCGCGAGGGCGCGCAGGTATTGCTGGCCGACATCAACGATGCCGGGGCTGCCAACCAGGCCGCCGCGATCAATGCCGAGCTGGGCGCGGGAACCGCGTTCTCGATCCGGCTCGACGTGACGCAGGAAGACCAGTGGATCGACGCGGTCGATTTTGCCGCGCAAGCGATGGGCGGCCTGTCGGTGCTGGTCAATAACGCGGGCGTGGGGGTACGCGGCAATATCGAAACCTGCACCCTGGCCGAATGGCACCGCGGCTTTGCGATCAACGTCGATTCGGTGTTCCTGGGCTGTCAGAAGGCGCTGCCACTGATGAAGGACAGCCAGCCCGGCTCGATCATCAACATCTCGTCGATCGCGGGCCTGATCGCCAGCGACACCATGCCTGGCTACAACGCCAGCAAGGCGGCCGTGTGGATGCTGTCCAAGTCGGTCGCGCTCTATTGCGCCAAGATGGGCTGGGACATCCGCTCGAACTCGGTCCACCCGACGTTCGTCGACACCCCGATCCTTGATGGCATTGCCGCCAGTTCGGGCCACCCGAAGGACGTCGTCATGGGCAAGCTCGCCCGGCAGGTTCCGCTGAAGCGGGTTGGCCACCCCGACGACATCGCCGCGGGCGTGCTCTATCTGGCCAGCGACGAGAGCCGGTTCATGACCGGGGCCGAACTCAAGCTTGACGGCGGCATCTCCGCAATGTGAAGGCCCAATGATGGACGGGGACAACACAAAGCAAAAGCCGCGCACCTTCAGGGTTACGTCGTTCGACGTGGCGGCAGAGGCTGGCGTAAGCCAATCGACGGTCAGCCGCGCGCTGGCCGGAGACCCCGTGGTGAGCGAAGCCACGCGTCTGCGCGTTGCCGAAGCGGCGCGCAAATTGAACTATCATGTCGACAACAACGCTGCGCGGCTGCGCACGGGGCGCACCGGCACGCTGGCCGTGGTGGTGATCTGCCGCCCTGACGAGGACCGCAAGGACCTCAACCCCTTCACCTATTCGCTACTCGGCACGATCTGCGCCGCCGCCTCGGCGCGCGGTTACGAAACGCTGGTAAGCTTCCAGGATGGGCCGCAGAACCTTTCGGGCCGCTACGAGGAACAGCGCAAGGCCGACGGGATCATCGTCATCGGCACCACCCAGAACCAGGCCGCCTGGGACTATTACCGCGAGCTTGGCGAATCCGGGATGCACTGGGTGTGCTGGGGTTCGCCGTTCGATGACAGCGAATGGATCCGCAGCGACAACCATGCTGGGGCCCGGCTCGCCACCGATCACCTGATCGAAGCGGGCTTTCGCCAGATCGCCTGCATCGGTTCGCTCGATTCACTGCAGCGTCAGTTTGGCGAGCGTTACGAAGGCTATGCCGAACGCATGCGCGAAGCCGGATTGGAGCCCTGGTTGGTTGAGATCGAGGAAGGTCTCAGCCGCGAGGAACAGGGCCGCCGCGCAGTGCGCGCCCTGCTCGCCTCCGGCAAGGAGTTCGACGCCATCTTCGCCGTGTGCGACGAGATCGCCCTCGGCGTGCTGCGCGAACTGACCGAAGCCGGGGTCAGGATCCCGGACGACTGCGGCCTGATCGGGTTCGACGGGATCCGCGCCAGCGCCCACGCGATGCCCCCGCTTTCCAGCATCCAGCCCGATTTCAGCGCTGCCGGGGCCATGCTGGTCGACAAGCTATTGGCCGTGATCGCCGGCACCGCGCACGAACAGCGCCGCGTACCAGTCACCCTGCTCGCCCGCGCCAGCACCAGACGCGGTTGATAATCGGGGCGATTGCCCCGCTCCTTCATATATGCGAAGAGTTCAGGAAATTCATTCCTGGAGAGGATTCTCGCATGGCCCACATCAAGACCACCCACGTCGGCAGCCTGCCGCGCGGGGAAGAACTTACCCCGCTGCTGCTCGCCCGCGATGCCGGCAAGCCCTATGACGCGGACGAGTTCGACCGGGTGGTTTCAGCGGCCGTCGATGAGGCCGTTAAGCAACAGGTTGCCGCGGGCGTCGATATCGTTTCGGACGGCGAACTGGGCAAGGTTGGCTATTCGACCTACATGATCGAACGCCTGTCGGGCTTTGGCGGCCACACCGACCGCAAGCCCGCCGCGGACCTGGCCGAAGTTCCGAACCTTGCCAAGAAGCTCTCGGCGATCATGGGCAGCCAGGAATTCGTCCGCGCCAGTTGCATCGGCGAAGTCAAGCTGGTCACGCTCGATCCGCTGCACGAGGACATCCGCCGCTTCCGCGCCGCGCTCGATAAGAACGCCGCCCCCACCACCGAAGCCTTCATGAACGCGGCCTCGCCGGGCCTGATCACCGCGTTTCAGGTCAACCGCTTCCACCCCAGCCACGAGGCCTACCTCGCCGCGCTGGTCGATGCGATGCGCGAGGAATACGAAACCATCGTCAACGCCGGGTTCTACCTCCAGCTCGACTGCCCCGATCTCGCGATGAGCCGCCACACCGGCTACCAGGACGCGAGCGACGAGGAATTCATCAAGATCGCGGCCGCCAACGTCGAGGCATTGAACGCCGCCACGGCCAACATCCCGCCTGAAAAGATGCGGATGCACGTGTGCTGGGGCAACTATGAAGGCCCGCACGACCACGACATCCCGCTTGAGAAGGTGATCGACATCGTGGTCGGTGCCCGTCCCGCAACCGTCCTGTTCGAAGCCGCCAACCCGCGCCACGAACATGAATGGAAGGTCTGGAAGGACGCCAAGCTGCCCGACTGGAAGATCCTGGCACCCGGCATGATCGACACCTGCTCGAACTATGTCGAGCACCCCGAACTGATCGCCCAGCGGATCGAGCGCTTCGCCGATATCGTCGGGCCGGACCGCGTGGTCGCCAGCACCGACTGCGGATTCGGCACCTTTGCGGGCTATGGCAAGATCGACCCGATCGTGACCTGGCGCAAGCTCAAGAACTTGCGCGAAGGCGCCGACATCGCGGGCGCGCGCCTGTGACCGAGGCCGAGCGCCTCGCCGCCGAGTGGGCCTGCGCGAAGCTGATCGCGCTTTATGCCAATCTCAATGACGAGGCGCGCTGGGACGAGGTTGCTGCGCTTTACACCGAGAGTGGGGTGATGACCCGCCCGACCGCCCCAGACGCGCCGATCATCGGACGCGAGGCGATCCTGGCGGCCTTCAAAGGCCGCCCTCCCCGCAAGACCCGGCATGTCTGCTCCAACGTGGTCATCACGGTGGAAAGCCCGACTAGCGCCAGCGGGACCAGCGCGATGATCCTGTTCACCGAGAACGGACCGCCGCTGGCCGGTTCGTTCCACGACCACTTCGAGCTCACCGCGGACGGCTGGCGCTTTAGCGAGCGGCGCGGCACACTGGCCTGGTAGGAGCACATCGTGGTCCAGCCAGGCAGCACCAACACCGTCAAGTCCGCGCTGCGCACGCTCGACATTATCGAGTTCGTGGTGGCGCATCCGCAAGGACCAATCGCGCAGGACATCGCCGCCGCGCTCGACATCCCGGTGTCGAGCCTGTCCTATCTGCTTTCGACCTTGCTCGAGCGAGGCTATCTGGTGCGCGATGGACGGCGCTATCGCCCCGGCCCGGGGCTCGACCGGCTGACGGTCAAGCCCCACGCCCTGACGCTGGGTGAGCGGGTCGAGCCGCTGGTCAAGTTGCTGCGTTCCGACCTCGATGAAACCGCCAGCTTCATGATCCGGAGCGGCTGGGAAGTCGAAGCGCTGGTGACGGAGAGCAGCGGGCAGGCCCTGCGCTATGCGGTCGACCGAGGCGAGCGCAAGCCGCTCCACAGTCTCGCCGCCGGCAAGGCGATCCTCGCGACCATGTCCGAGGACGAACTCGAGCTCTATTTCAGCGAAAGCGCACGCCAGCGTTTTACCGAACACACGATCGTCGCTGAGGCGGCATTGCGCGAGGAATTGAAGAGGATCCGCCGCGAAGGGGTTGCCGAGGCGCACCAGGAAAATACCCGCGGGATCTGCGGGATGGCGTGCCCGGCGTGGGTCGATGGCCAGGCGGTCGGCGCCTTTGCCGTGGCCATCCCCGAAGTGCGCTTCGACGCCAAGTTGGCGGCGAAGACCCGCGCGGCGCTGGCACGCGCCGCGGCGAGTCTTGCCGCCGCCTGATCAGGCCTTGCGGGTGCGCCAGCCGTCGGCGTAGGCGTCGCGCGCCGCTTCAACATATGGCACCGCCGCAACCACGGCCTTGATCGTGGTCTGCACGTGGCGCTCCACAGTCGGCTTGCTGGTGCCGCCGTTCGGTTCACCCCAGACCAGTTCGACTTCGGTGCCGGGCGCCGCATACTTTTCATCGAGCATGGCGAGCGTCAGGAACTTGCCTTCGTTGGCGGTATAGCCGATCCAGGTCGAAAGCCCGGCCAGGCTGCCATCGGCGGCGCGCACTTCGTCGAACGGGTGCATCGCATAGACAGCGCTGGGGTATTCCATGAACTTCGCGCGGTCGCCCTTCGACAGCGCCGAGCTCTGCACGCGCATCACGTCCTCGTTGTCGAGCGCCAGCGTCACCTTGCGGCGGTGCGGGCCCTGCGCCATCTTTTCGAGCGCCTCGCGGCCGATGAAGTCATGGTCGAACTTCACGAACGGGCCGTAACCCAGATCCCACGGCGTGGTGTAATAGCCTTCGACGCTGTCCGGCACATAGGAGCCGCCGATCGAGCACTTGCCGGCATAGGAATTGGCGCCGAGCCATTCGCGGAACGGCTTCAGCTCCTCGCCGGTATAGATCGCGGGCAGCGGGCTCGGGATCCAGCCCGATTCCAGCGTGTTCGACGAATAGGCCCGGCCGCCGACCAGCGCCATGCCGTATTCCTTGCCCGCTTCGACCAGCGCGGCGTGGACCGCGGCGTAATCTTCCCACGGACCATACAGTTCCCAGCCCGGCTGCCCGGCCATACCGTGGCGCAGCGCGTGGACGGTCTTGCCCGCGATGGTGAGGTGCGTGATGTTGAAGAACTTGAGGTCGGGCGGGGTCGTGCCGGTGGCCTTTTCGATGATCTTCATCGCGTTCGGGCCCTGGACCTGGAAGCGATAGTTCTTGCGCTTACCGTCGGTGCGCATCGCCCAACGCTCATCGCGTTCCACCTCGACGTTCCACTTGCCCGAAGCGGCGTGGAATTCGACCCATTCGATCGAGGGTGCGCGGCCCACCAGGTTGAAGCGCTGTTCTTCGAGATAAAACAGGATCACGTCGCCGATGACATAGCCCGCCGGGGTGCACGGCACGAACTGCTTGGCCTTGTCGGGCACGAAGCCCTTGAAGCTGTTGATCGCGAGGTATTCGAGCATCGCGAAGGCATCCGGCCCGCGCACTTCCAGGTCCACCATGTGGTACGACTGGTTGTAAAGCACGGCGGTGTGCTGCCACGCCCACTGCTCGTTACGCCAGTTCGAGTACTCGGCCGGGACGCCCGGATAGACGTTGGGGCCGACCTGCTGGTTGCGCAGCATATCGACAAGGTCGCCCGTTCCGGCGAGCAGGCTTTCAAGGTTTTCGGCCATCTTGCATCCTTCTCATGAAGCATCGCGGGCCACAGCGCGCCCGTCTCGCGAATCCCTCTGCCACACTTTCGCGTCCATGAAAAGTTCGTGGTTGTGAATTTTCGCGAACTTCGCGCGTGCCACGCATGGAAAGTACGCAGCAAAAGTTTGCCCACAAGCCAAGGCGCCCCGCCCCGGCTGATCCGGAACCGGGAACGGGCCTGCCAGGGCGGCGGACATGGGCAGCGAAACCTCGCGGGATTTGGGGTGAGCGGTGAGGGTAGCGGATTGCGGGGGAGTAGGAAAATCGGATTAGCCTACCAAGACCATGGTCTATAAATCATTTGTTTAAAATCTGCCGGTCTCTCGCTCGTAATCCCGCTGATAGTTAATGCACCTTGCAAATGAACAATAAATAGACCGCATCGCGGCTCTTCAACAAAAGTCCAACGGACTGAAAATTGGTCACCAAGATATCTTGCCTGCCTAACAGGTAGAACAAAATTCTCAGTTAATTCCAGTATTTCTTCAGGAAACCTACCAGCAGCCCAATCAAAATTGGTATGAAACCAAAGCGACATGCCCCCATTGGAACTCAGCGGCTCACCAAAGCACTGGTAGTGGAGGGCGAGAATAATTTTCCTCCCGACATTCGTGATGTGCTCATCCCAAAAATCTCGATCTAATTTTAAAATAGGAAAATTACTGTAAGGATGACCAACGGGCTTTTTAAGGCCGTTTTCGCGCAATATTCTCCGAATTTCCGAACCATTCTTCGGTATCATAATTTCGATTAGGTCTGGATATTCGCGTACAATAGACTTTGCCAAGTCTATATATCTGTCATTATCTAATTTTTTAGAATTTCCAATAATAAGAAGTGATAGGATTTTTTCAGATTTTCGTGTTACTTCATTGCACGCCTGACAGGCAGGAAAGACAAATCCCTCAGGCCATGCCCGATTCTCAAAATAGGTTCGTGCGGGTTGATGGTCTTCGGTCGTAGCCGGCTCATTCCCTCCACAAAAGCAGCAGCATGGATTTTCACTGAAGAAGAGCGCCCTACGCATCTTCCTTGCGCCCATAGAAACTAGGGCGTAGACTCATTATGCGGCACACCATATGCGCGTGCAGATGAGTTTGACGGCGGCGAGGTAGTTCTCAGGGCACTTGTCGTATCGGGTGGCGATGCCTCGGAAGTGCTTGATGCGGTTGAA
>NZ_JAYSBK010000016.1:0-41913 GCF_041915465.1 Novosphingobium sp.
CCCTGCGCGCCTACCTCGCGCTTGAAGGGCCGCTGCCGCTCGAGGGCTGGGATTACAAGATCGGCGCATCCTATGCCCGCAGCGAAAGCTCGTCGGTCCTCGGCTCGGGCTACTACTATCGCGGTACGCTTTCCGGCACGGGTGTGAACGGCAAGCCTGATCCGGCCGCGCCGATCGCGCCGGGGGCGACCGTTCCCGGCATCATCGGCCTGATCAACGCCGGCATTCTCAACCCCTTCAGCCTGACGCAGACCGCGACGGCGCTGTCGGGTCTCGATGCGGTTTCGGCGGAAGGCGTCACGCTCTATGGCGGGCGCTACATCGTCAAGGAAGCCGACGCTTCGATTTCGGGCCCGTTGTTCGCGCTGCCGGGCGGTGACGTCCAGATCGCCGCAGGGGTCGATTATCGCCGCGAAATCTACGAGTTCAACGGCTCTGCCGCGGCTGCCGCGAACCAGCCGGTGATCTTCCTGGCCGCGTTCGACAACGTCAACGCGCTTACCCCCAAGCACCGCGACGTGAAGGCGGCCTACGCGGAAATCAATCTGCCGATCTTCGACATGCTGACGGTCAGCGGCGCATTCCGCATCGACGACTACACGGGCTTTGGCACCACCACCAATCCCAAGGTGACGGTCAAGTTCCAGCCGACCGACTGGCTGCTGCTGCGCGGCTCCTATTCGACCGGCTTCCGCGTGCCGACCTTCAACCAGATCTTCAACGGCGTAACCGAAAGCCCCTATTCGGGTAGCGACCTGGCCGATCCGGTGGCCTGCCCGGGCGGCGTGCCGAACGCCACCAACCCGTCCTGCGCGATCATCCGGCCCGACATCTGGACCGGGGGCAACCTGAACCTCGGGCCTGAAACGGCCAAGATGGCCAGCGTCGGCTTCGTGTTCAAACCGGCCCCGCGCTTCAGCCTGTCGGCCGACTGGTGGATGATCAATGTCGACAACACGATCCAGCTGCTGACCCTGCGCCAGCTGATCGACAACGCCTCGCTGTTTCCGGACCGCTTCATTCGCGATGGCAGCAACGCCATCACGGTGATCGACGACACCTGGATCAATGCCGGTGCCCGCCGCACCCAGGGGATCGAGTTCGCCGCACGCGGCGGGTTCGAAGTGGGCAAGGGCGTCATCTCGCTCGGACTCGATGGCACGCTGCTGATCCAGAAGAAGGAAAAGCTCACCCCGACCGCGCCGTGGAGCGCGAGCCAGATCGGCGTGTTTTCCTTCGCGGGCGACCTTGGCCTGCGCTGGAAGCACAATGCCTGGATCAGCTATGGCACCGACGATTTCGTGGTGACGCTGACCCAGATCTTCCGTTCGGGCTATGACAACCAGATGCTGCCGGGCATCGCCGCCGGTACCGTCACCCGTCCGGATTTCAACGCCAAGGTCGATCCCTATTCGATCTACAACCTGTCGGTCAGCTATCTTGGCCTCGCGCCGGGTTACAAGCTGACCTTCGGGGTGAAGAACATCCTCAACACCGATCCGCCGTTCGCCATCACCTATGACGGCAACACCGGCGCGGGCAGCTCGTGGGAGCCGCGCGTCGCCGATCCGCGGGGCCGTTCGTTCAACGTGCAGGTTGAAGTGAAGTTCTAGGCAGCGCGGGCCGATCCTGTCGAATCGGCCCCGTAATGCATCAGAAACCTGGGCGCGCCTGACCAGTCGGGCGTGCCCTTGCTTTGGCTAAACTATTGAATTTTCGACCGTGAATCCTCAAGAACTCGTTAACCGCTATTTTACCCGGAAATCCTAGACTTTCGGCCGTCACAGGCTTTTCCTGCAACGGTGTCCAATGGCGAGTGAACCGGTTTTCGAGGCAACAGGTGGCCGCAAGGCCGAACGCAAGCAGTATGAAGCTGTTGTGCAGTTTCGGTTCGGCACCAAGCGCGCCACGGTAAAGGTGTGCGACATTTCGCCGTTCGGTGCGCGGGTTCAGGGTGTTTACCTGGTCCATCCCGAAGATCGCTTCTGGATCAAGATCGGCCATATCGAACCCATCGAGGCACGCGTTGCCTGGGTCGAGGACTTCGAATTCGGCTGCGAATTCATCCGGCCGCTCAACCAGGCCATCTTCGAGGCAGTGACCCGCTGAGATCGCAAGGCAATCCATCGCCGATCATGCAAGGCTGGCCGGGATAACTGCCCGGGGCGGATTGCCCGCCGCGCGGGCCCGGTCCATATGCGGCGGCATGAATTTCGAAACGTCCGGAAGGGGAGCCGAGCTCGTTTCAGGCGGCCGATCGCTAGGTGTCGGGCCGCAGTGGCTGGCGCGCGCCTGGGCCGGCGGCTTTCACAAGTTGCTCGACCGGATCGACGCCGGGCTCGCCTCCGGTGCGATCCATGCGAACCTGCCCGACGGCTCGCAGCGGCGGCTTGGCGGCCGGGCACCCGGTTTCGAACCGATCGTCAACCTCAGGGACTGGCGCGCCTTGCTGCGCCTGGCAACGGGCGGTTCGATCGGCTGGTATCAGGCCTGGGAAGCGGGCGAGTGGGACAGTCCGGATCCGGTGCCGCTGTTCGCACTGTTCATGGCCAATGCGGAAACGCTGGGCGGAACGGCGCGCGCCAGCGGGCCGTGGCGGGTGATGCTGCGCGCGTTTCACCGGCTGCGCCGCAACACCCGCGCCGGTTCGCGCCGCAACATCCACGCGCACTATGATCTGGGCAACGATTTCTACAGCCAGTGGCTCGACCCGGCGATGGTCTATTCCAGCGCGCGCTACGATCGCGGCGCGGCTTCGCTGGCGCAGGCGCAGCAGGACAAGCTGGACACCATCGCCAAGCGGGTGGCGGGCGCGCAAAGCGTGCTGGAGATCGGCTGCGGCTGGGGCGCTCTTTCGGCGCGGCTGGCGGCCGCTGGCGCGCAGGTTACCGCGATCAGCCTGTCGGATGAGCAGCTCGACTATGCTCGCGGGCGCCACGATCCCGCGATCGACTTTCGCAAGCAGGATTACCGCGACGTGGCGGGGCAGTTCGATGCCATCGTCAGCGTCGAAATGGTCGAGGCCGTGGGGCGAGAATACTGGGGCGAGTTTTTTGACTGCCTGCAGCGCAACCTGAAGCCCGGCGGACGCGCCGCGATCCAGTACATCGCGATTCGTGACGAATTGTTCCCGGCCTATGCCGCCAGCGCCGATTTCATCCAGGCCTATGTCTTCCCCGGCGGGATGCTGGTGAGCGAGGCGGAGTTCCGGCGGCTGGCCGCCGAGCGGGGTCTGGAATGGACCGACCAGGCCAGCTTTGCCGGTGATTATGCCGAAACGCTGAAGGCCTGGCGCGCGAACTTCGATTCTGCCGCCCGGGAAGGACGGCTGCCGAGCGGGTTCGACGAACGCTTCATCCGGCTCTGGCGCTATTACCTGATGTACTGCGAAGGCGGCTTCAGAGGGCGCGGGATCGACGTGGCGCAGGTGACGCTGATCAAGCGAACCGCCGCAACGAACTGAGCCGATCCGCTGGCGGACCGGCTCAGAACTTGGGCTCCCACCCGGCGGGACGCGAAGCCGGGCACTTGTTTGGGGGGTAAGGGACAGCCGGCCAAACGGACCGGATGGGAACCCAGGGGACTTGGTCGATAAATCCCCAAGCGGCGCCATCGCGGCACCGGTTAGGGATTTGCGACCTAGAGATTCCGGTAAACCGGCTCGCCGCGCCAGCGCGTGAGGATATTGTCGTGAACGATCGGGCTGAGCAATTGTTCGAAGGCACAGCCGACCAGGCTGTTGTCCCACCAGATCACTTCGGCCTGCAGTGCCTCGAGCCCCGGCAGGGTGAGCCAGCAGACGGTGCCGGGGTGAATGCGATTGACCGCAGCGGCGCAGAAGCCGCTGAGCGACAGATCGTGAACCACGCTCTGGTATCCGCGCGCGCCCGAAAAGCGCAACGTGGCCGGGATGGTGATGCGCGTGCGCGGAGCGCTGCGATCTTCCTGCGCAGCCGCGAAATAGGGATCCCGGTTCTGGATCAGATAATCGCTCATGTCAGTTGCGTCCCTCTTGCCAATCCTTGCCGGGATATTGCCCGTCAAGATTTGCAAAGAATGGCGCAAGCTGGTTGAGCGGCCCTTATGACGATTGGTTAACCCGTTCGCGGTGCGGGCTGGCGAATTGTTCACCAATGAGGTCAACCAAACGCGCGGCGACCACTTCGGGAGCCTTGACCGTCTTGGGGTCTTCGCCCGGATAGGCCTTGGCGCGCATCGCCGTGCGGGTTGCCCCCGGATCGACAATGGCAACGCGTATCTTGCTGATATTGCGCACTTCCTGGCCATAGCAATCGAACAGCACCTCGGCCGCGGCCTTGCTCGAGGCATAGGCGCCCCAATAGGCGCGCGCGGCGGTGGCGACGCTGGTGGTAAGGTAGACCACGCGGGCGTCCTTGCTCTTCTTGAGCAGCGGATCGAAGCGCGCGATCAGGGCCTGCGAGGCGAGCACGTTGGCGGTGATCGCGCGGGTAAAGCTGACCTGGTCGATATCGGCAACGGGCGTCAACTGCGGCAGGATCGCGGCGGAGTGAACCAGAATGTCGAGAACGCCCCAGCGCTCCGCAATGGCATTGGCAAGGCGCGCGATGCCATCTGCGTCGGTCAGATCGACCGGGGCGATGGTGGCCGCCCCGCCGGCATCGAAGATCGCCTGCTCAACCGCTTCCAGCGCCTTGGTGTCGCGCCCGGTGAGCACCACGTGCGCACCCTGCGCGGCCAGCGCCTGCGCGGTGGCGGCGCCAATGCCCCGGCTGGCCCCGGTGACCAGCGCAACCTGCCCGGCAAATGCGCTCACGCGACTTTCCCGACCGGCAGCGGCAACTGCCCGCCCTCGGCCTCGCGCTCGGCAAGGTCGGTAAGGCGGGTGGGATAGTCCCCGGTGAAGCAGGCATCGCAGTGCTGCGGGCAGGCGTTGTTGCGACCCGATTCACCGACCGCGCGATAGAGGCCGTCGATCGAGACGAAGGCCAGGCTGTCGGCATAGATGAACTGCTTGATTTCATCGACGCCCATGCGCGCGGCGAGCAGCTTGGACCGTTCCGGTGTGTCGACGCCATAGAAGCACGAGTGGCTGGTTGGCGGGCTGGCGATGCGCATGTGCACTTCGGCGGCGCCCGCATCGCGCATCATCTGCACGATCTTCATCGAAGTGGTGCCGCGCACGATCGAATCGTCGATCAGCACGATCCGCTTGCCTTCGACGAGGGCGCGGTTGGCGTTGTGCTTGCGCTTCACGTCCGACTGGCGCGCGCCGTCGGACGGCTGGATGAAAGTGCGCCCGACATAGTGCGAACGGATGATGCCAAGGCCGAAGGGAATGCCCGACTGCTGGGCATAGCCGATCGCGGCAGGCACGCCCGAATCCGGCACCGGCACCACCAGGTCGGCCTCGACCGGGGCCTCGATCGCCAGTTCCGCGCCGATCCGGCTGCGCACTTCGTAGACCGACTGGCCGCCCATCACCGAGTCGGGGCGGCTGAAATAGACGTGCTCGAAAATGCAGGGACGGGGCGAGGGATTGCCGAAGGGACGGTGGCTGGACATCCGGCCGTCCTGGCGCACTTCGATGATTTCGCCCGGTTCCACTTCGCGCACGAAGTCCGCGCCAACCACGTCGAGCGCTACGGATTCGCTGGCAAAGACCGTCGCATCGCCGATCTTGCCCATCACCAGCGGACGGATCCCCAGCGGATCGCGGCAGGCGATCATGCGCTTGGGCGTCATGCAGATCAGCGAATAGGCGCCTTCGACCATCCGCAGCGCATCGACGAAGCGGTCGAGCAGGGTGGGATAGCGGCTAGTCGCGATCAGGTGGATGATCACTTCGGTGTCGGACGTCGACTGGAAAATCGCGCCCTTTTCAACCAGCTCCTTCTTGAGGTGCATGGCGTTCGAGATGTTGCCGTTGTGCGCGATCGAGAAAGCGCCGCGCGCCAGGTCGGCGTGGAGCGGCTGCACGTTGCGCAGGCCCTGGCCGCCGGTGGTGGAATAGCGCACGTGGCCCGATGCCATGGCGCCAGGCAGTTCGGACAGGATCGTCGCGTCGGAAAACACCTGGGCCACGTGGCCCAGGCCCTTGCGCGCGAAGAAATCGTGCCCGTCATAGCTGACGATGCCGCAGGCTTCCTGTCCGCGGTGCTGCAGGGCATGGAGCCCGAGCGCGGTCAGGGCAGCGGCATCCTTGGCGCCGATCACGCCGAAAATGCCGCACTCCTCGCGGAGCTTGTCGCCGTCCGCGTCGAGGAAGGGATGTGTGATGTTCATGGATTCACCCGGCCAGTGTTGGCGCCGCTTTGGCCCCGAAGCGGCAGAAAGGCAAGGGCGCTCTAAGCCGGCATCACCATGATTTTGCGATGCGGACCGCGCCAAGGGCAGGCGGCCGATCCGCAAAGACCTGTCAGCGTAACGTCAGCCTGATCGGATAAGGCTGCAGCCGAAGTTCACTTGGGAATGACAATATGTCCAGACTTCTGCTTGTCGGCGCCGCCGTCCTCGCCGTGACCGCTGCCGCCTGCTCGGGAAACCAGCAGGTCACCGCACCCGCCGCCGATGACCTGATGAAGGCCGCGCAGGCGCAGTTCAAGCCGCTGCCGGCCAGCTACAAGGACATTCCGGGCAACACGGCGAGCGAGGACCTGATCGCGCTTGGCGCGATGCTCTATCATGACCCGCGCCTGTCGGCGAGCCACGCGCTGTCCTGCGCGGCCTGCCACAATATCGGCCTGGGCGGGGGCGACGATGCTTCCACCTCGGTCGGGCACAAGTGGCAGCTGGGCGGCCGCAACGCGCCGACCGTGCTCAACGCGACGTTCAACTTCGCGCAGTTCTGGGATGGCCGCGCCAAGGACCTGACCGAACAGGCCGGCGGGCCGATCGTCAACCCGGTCGAAATGGCCTCGCCGCCCGAGCATATCGTCGAGCAGCTCAAGTCGATCCCCGGCTATGCCGATGCCTTTGCCAAGGCGTTTCCGGGCCAGAAGGACCCGATCAGCGCGCAAAACGTGTCAATCGCGATCGCGGCCTTCGAAACCACGCTGATCACGCCCAATGCGCCCTTCGACCAGTACCTGAACGGCAAGGCCGATGCGCTGAACCCGGTTCAGAAGGAAGGGCTCAAGCTGTTCATGGACAAGGGCTGCGCCGCTTGTCACAACGGCATCAACATCGGCGGCGGGATGTATGCCAAGTTCGGCGCCGTTGCCGCACCGGACGCGAAGTATCGCCCCGTGGCCGACAAGGGCCGCATGGCCGTGACCAAGGATCCGGCCGACGAATACGTCTACAAGGTCCCGACCCTGCGCAACGTCGCCCTGACCGCGCCCTATTTCCACACCGGTTCGGCGTGGGATCTCAAGGAAGCGATCAAGGTGATGGGCAAGGCGCAGCTGGGCCAGGACATCAACGATGACGAAACTGGCAAGATCGCCGCGTTCCTCGAAACGCTGACCGGCGATCAGCCCAAGGTTCTGGTCCCGATCTTGCCCCCCAGCGGACCAGATACGACCCGCCCGCAGCGCGATTGACGCGCTTGGTCCGCGCCTGCGCGGCCTGATGGGCGGGTTAGGCCGCTCCGGCTCGCTCTTGCCGGGGCGGCCTTCATCTGTCGGCTGCCCGTTTAAAGGGGCGCGGCGCTTGCCACTGCGGCGGGCGACGCCTAAATCCCGGTCCTCATTCCTGCTTGCCCCCCTGCGAGGATCGTTTGCTGCTTTCCCCTTTCGAATGGACCATCGCCAAGCGCTACATGATGCCCGGGCGGGGTGAGGCTTTCATCGCGCTGGTCGCGGGGATCAGCCTGGTCGCGGTGATGCTGGGCGTGGCCGCGCTGGTTATCGTGATGAGCGTGATGAACGGCTTTCGCGCCGAGCTGTTCGACAAGATCGTCGGTTTGAACGGCCATGCCATCGTCCAGGCCTATGGCGGGCGGCTCGATAACTGGCGCGAGGTGCTGCAGGAGGTAAAGGCGACGCCGGGCGTTACCCGCGCCTCGCCGCTGATCGAACAGCCGCTGCTCGCCAGCTTCAACGGCCGGGTCGAGGCGATCTTCGCGCGCGGCAATACGGATGAGGATATCAAGCGGCTGGGCGACAAGGTGCTGTCGGGCTCGCTTGGCGAACTCAAACCGGGGGCCAGCAATGTCGCCATCGGATCGGAACTTGCCGCCAACCTTGGCGCGCGGGTGGGCGATACGATCACGATCATCAATCCGCAGGGCCAATCCACCCCGTTCGGCACGGTCCCGCGCCAGATCGCCTATCACGTTTCCGCCGTGTTCGAGATCGGGGTCTATGACTACGACCAGCGCTTTGTGGTCATGCCGATGCAGGACGCGCAGACACTGCTGCTGACCGGCGATACCGTGGGGATGATCGAAGTGCAGGTGACCGATCCCGACCACGCCGCCGAAATCCTTGCGCCGGTCGGCCAGAAGCTGGCCGGGCAGGCCGTGGTGACCGACTGGAAGACGATCAACTCAAGCCTGTTCGAAGCGCTGGCGGTGGAACGCGTGGCGATGTTCGTGGTGCTGTCGATCATCGTGCTGGTGGCGGTATTCAATATCCTGTCGAGCCTGATCATGCTGGTGCGCGCCAAGACCCGCGACATCGCGATCCTGCGCACCATGGGCGCGACGCGGCGGTCACTGCTCAAGGTGTTCGTGACCATCGGTTTCGTGATCGGTGCGCTTGGCACGCTGGCGGGGCTGGCGCTGGGCTTTGTGTTCCTGTTCTTCCGTCAGGGGATCGTCCACCTGGTGGAGATCGTGACCGGGCAGAACCTGTGGGACCCCTCGATCCGGTTCCTCACCGAATTGCCCAGCCGCTCCGATCCGGTCGAAATCACCGTGATCGCGCTGATGGCGCTGCTGTTCAGCTTCCTTGCCACGCTCTACCCCGCGTTCAAGGCGGCGAGCACCGATCCCGTGCAGGTGCTGCGCTATGAATGATCCGGTCGTCAAACTTTCGGGCCTGACCCGCAGCTTCGAGCAGGGCGGGGTGCGGATCGACGTGCTGCGCGGGGTCGACCTTGCGGTCATGCCGGGCGAGATCGTCGCGCTGCTGGGGCCTTCGGGCTCGGGCAAGTCCACGTTGCTACAGGCGGTCGGCCTGCTCGAAGGCGGCTTTGGCGGGCGGATCGAGATTGCGGGCACCGACGCCTCGGCGCTGTCGGGCGATAGCCGCACCACCCTGCGGCGCGACCGGATTGGGTTCGTCTATCAGTTCCACCACCTGCTGCCCGATTTCAGCGCGCTCGAAAACGTCGTCCTGCCGCAGCTTGTCGCCGGAACGGAGCGCGGCGCGGCGGATGAACGGGCGCGCGATTTGCTTGGCGCGCTCGGCCTTGGGGCGCGGCTCGATCACCGCCCCAGCCAGCTTTCAGGCGGCGAGCAACAACGCGTCGCTGTGGCCCGCGCGCTGGCGAACCGCCCCGCATTGGTGCTGGCGGACGAGCCGACCGGCAACCTCGATGAAAAGACCGCCGACCTCGTGCTCGGCCAGTTTCTCGAACTGGTGCGCCGGCAGGGCAGTGCGGCCCTGATCGCAACCCACAACGAACGGCTGGCCCATGCGATGGACCGCGTGGTGCGGCTGCACGAAGGCGTGCTCGAATAGCAGGTCTCGCTTGACCAGGCCCGCCTCTCGGGCACATTGTCCCTGCCGGGCAACAGGGCAGGCTTGGGGGCGTGAAAGGCAAGACCATGGCTAATTCGCCCACCACCTTCCGCGGTGAACCCGCCGACCCTTCGGGCACCGACTGGAACCACGCTGCCTCGCTACACCGGCGGGGCGACGACGGGATGCTCAATGCCTTCCGCATCATCCGGCAGGGAACGCTGGCCGAACTCGTCCGGTTCGTGGCCTCGCTGCCCGAGGCGGAACGTGCGAATTACGAAATTGCCAAGGAAGGCGGACGCCGCCTAAATCACGTTGAAATCATGGGTCTGGCGACCGCGCCGGACCTTCCGGGGAGAACTTGATGAGCGGCCAGAACACGATTGCCGATTTCACGGCGAAACTGCCCAACGGTGAAGAAATCAGCCTTGCGGACAAGCTTGGCAAGGTGCTGCTGGTGGTCAACACCGCCAGCAAGTGCGGTTTCACTCCGCAGTATGACGGGCTGGAGGCGCTGTGGCGCCAGTATGGGCCGCAGGGCTTCGAGGTGATCGCGTTTCCGTGCAACCAGTTCGGCCACCAGGAGCCGGGCACCGCGGACGAGATCGACCAGTTCTGCAAGGTCAATTTCGGGCTCAGCTTTCCGCTGATGGGCAAGATCGACGTAAACGGTGCGGGGGCGGCCCCGCTCTACAACTGGCTCAAGGCCGAGGCGCCGGGGGTAATGGGGACCAAGTCGGTCAAGTGGAACTTCACCAAGTTCCTGATCGGCCGCGACGGCAAGGTGGTGCGCCGCTATGCCCCGACCGACAAGCCGGAAAGCCTGGCCAAGGATATCGAGGCGCTGCTGTAAGGCGCAGCGCCTCGCATAGCCGCCGCGGTTACTTGGCGAGCCCTTCCAGCTTGGACGCATCAATGCTGGCCACGGCGGACTTGAGCTCGTCGACGCTGTTGGCTTCGCCTTCGGCCTCGACCAGAAAACGACCCGCGACCTGGGTGGCATAGCTGCCCGAATTGCTTGAGCGGTCCCACTTTTCGATGGTCAGCCTGCCGTCCTTGGTGGTGGTGCGCTCATAGCCATTCGCGTCTTCGCGGTTCTGCTCGACGCCAAGTCCGCCCATGATCCCGGCAACCGCACCCATTGCCGCCATGTCCACCACGCGCAGGCGGATCGTCTTGTCGCCCGAGGTATAGGTGCCTTCGGCCTGGGCGCCCATTGCGCCTGCGCCAGTGGATTCAACCGCCGTGCGATTGTAGCCCCCCAGTGCGGCAGGCAGCAGCGCTTGCAGGGCCGACAGTTCCACGGGCTTGGCGTTCTGGGCGTTTTCCAGGTCTTTGGTCGCCTTTTCGATATTGGCGGTATCGATCTTGCCCACGCCCGGAATGTTCACCTCGACATTGTCGCCTGCATTGCCCGACATCATGCCTGCCGCGCCGCCGCCGAACATGTTGCCGACCCGCTGGGTGATTGATCCCGCAATGGTCATCAGCACGATCGCGCAGATCGCGGTAATGACGGTATAGACTGCCGCCTTGGCCTGCGGCACCTTCATCACCGGACCTGCGCCGAGATAGAACAGGTATAGCCCGTAGAGCCCGGCGAGCACGCCCAGCATCATCAGCGAGGGCATGATGCCCAGAATGCCCGCAATCCAGCCCGGCGTCATCGCATAGGCGACGAGTTTGAAGGCCTGGGTTCGGTTTGCGGTTCCTTCGAAGTTTGGCGCGAGAAAGTCGGCCAGCAGTGCGACCACGATCAGGCTGACGATCGACATGACGAAGCTGGTCAGCGCCATCGACAGCCCGCTCATCAGGCTGGGATGATAGGTCGCGATCATCATCGAGATGCCGAATAGCTGTCCGCCGATGAACAGCGCGACCGGCCCGATCGCCGCCAGCGGGATCGCATAGCGGGTGATGATCTCGCCGGGGCTGGACGGTTCCGCCGCGATCACCGGCCAGGTCTCGGCAGGGTTCAGGGTAATTGCCTTGGCGCGGTCGATCAAGCCGCTGTTTCCACTGGGTGTGCTGCTGTCGTTCATTGCAAGTCTCCTTGCTATGTTTGCGCCCCATCGCTGAGGCTGGTGACTGTAGCTGCTCCCCGGCATTTTTTGTGTGGTCAAAGAACCATATCGCTCGCCGAATGAAAAGCGCAATCGGCTGTGGTGGACGGGCGGTGGATAAGGCCGGTCCGTGGGTTTTGCGAATCCCGCTTGCGCGCCCTAGGGTCTGCCCATGGCCTTTGAACGCTTCGTCCCGCTGCGCATTCTTTCAAGCTACTCGATGCTGGAGGGCGCGCTCGATCCCAAGGTGATCGCCAAGCTGGCCAAGGAGCGCAAGTTTCCCGCGATCGCGATTGCGGATCGCAACGGCCTTTACGGGGCGATGATCTTTGCCGGGGCGTGCAAGGACGCCGGGATCCAGCCGATCATCGGCACCCTGCTGGGCGTGCGGCGCGATGCCGGCCAGAACGATAAGGGCGGCCCGATCGACTGGCTGGCGCTCTATGCGCAGGACAACGATGGCTGGCTCAACCTCTGTCACCTTGTCAGCAAGGCGCACCTCGATCGCCCGCTGGAACTGGAACCCCACGTCACGCTGGCCGACCTTGAAGGCCACACCGACGGGCTGATCGCGCTGACGGCTGCGGGCGAGGGCGCGCTGGTGCGGCTGCTGGCCGAGGGCAAGCGCGAGGCTGCAGATGCCTATGCCGAGCGGCTCGAAGGACTGTTTCCGGGGCGGCTCTATGTCGAAGTGGCGCGACGCGGCGACATGGCAGAGGAAGACGCGGAAGATGCGCTGATCGACCTTGCCTATGCCCGCAATCTGCCGCTGGTTGCGACCAATCCGGCGATGTTCGGCGATCCGGGCTTTTACGGCGCACACGATGCCATGCTGTGCATCGCCAATTCGACCCATGTCGATGCGGCGGACCGCCCGCGCTCTTCGCCGCAGGCCTGGGTGAAGTCCGGCCCGATGATGGCCGAACTGTTCGCCGACTTGCCCGAGGCGACCGAGAACACGCTGGTCGTCGCCCAGCGCTGCGCCTTCGCGCCGCCCAAGCGCAAGCCGCTGTTGCCCAGCCTTGCCGGCGACAAGGAAGGCGAGGCGCGGATGCTGGAGGCAGACGCGCGCGCCGGCCTTGAAAAGCGGCTGGAGCCCTATGGCGAAATGGACCCGGCCGAGCGGCAGGCCTATTTCGACCGGCTCGATTTCGAAACCGGCATCATCAACCGCATGGGCTTTGCCGGGTACTTCCTGATCGTGGCCGACTTCATCAAGTGGGCCAAGGACAACGACATCCCGGTAGGTCCGGGGCGCGGTTCGGGCGCAGGCAGCCTCGTCGCCTGGGCGCTGACCATTACCGACCTTGATCCGATCAAGCTGGGGCTGCTGTTCGAACGCTTCCTCAACCCCGAACGCGTCTCGATGCCGGACTTCGATATCGACTTTTGCGAAACCCGGCGCGGTGAAGTGATCCGCTATGTCCAGCGCAAGTACGGGTTCGATCACGTCGCCCAGATCATCACCTTCGGCAAGCTGAAGGCCCGCGCCGTGCTGCGCGATACGGGCCGCATCCTGCAGATGAGCTATGGCCAGGTCGATCGCCTCTGCAAGATGGTGCCCAACCATCCGACCGATCCCTGGACCCTGCCGCGCGCGCTTAACGGCGTGGCCGAGCTGAAGCGCGAATACGACAACGACGACGAGGTGCACCGCCTGATCGACCTTGCAGTGCAGCTGGAGGGCCTGCCGCGCAACTCGTCCACACACGCCGCTGGCGTGGTGATCGGGGACCGCCCGCTGGCGCAGCTGGTGCCGCTCTACCGCGATCCGCGTTCCGACATGCCGGTGACCCAGTTCGACATGAAATATGTCGAGGATACCGGCCTCATCAAGTTCGACTTCCTCGGCCTCAAGACGCTGTCGGTGCTGCGCAAAGCGGTTGATCTGCTTTCCCGGCGCGAGATCAGGATCGACCTCTCCGCCCTGCCGTGGGACGACAGCCAAGTTTACGACCTGCTCCAGTCGGGTGATACAGTCGGCGTGTTCCAGCTGGAATCCGAAGGGATGCGGCGCACGCTGAACGCGGTAAAGCCGACCAATTTCGGCGACATCATCGCGCTCGTCTCGCTTTATCGTCCGGGTCCGATGGACAACATCCCCTTGTTCGGGCGCCGCAAAAATGGGCTGGAAAGCATTGAATATCCGCATGAAAAACTGGCGGGTATCCTGTCCGAAACCTACGGCATCTTCGTCTACCAGGAACAGGTGATGCAGGCGGCGCAGATCCTCGCGGGTTACTCGCTGGGGGATGCAGACTTGCTGCGCCGCGCGATGGGCAAGAAGGTTCAGGCCGAAATGGACGCGCAGCGCCTGCGCTTCGTCGAAGGCTGCAAGGAAGTCTCGGGGATCGACAAGACCAAGGCCAACGAACTGTTCGACTTGATCGACAAGTTCGCAGGGTACGGCTTCAACAAGTCGCACGCCGCCGCCTATGCGCTGCTCGCTTACCAGACGGCCTGGCTGAAGACCCATTACCCGCACGAATTCTACGCCGCCTCGATGTGCTTCGACATGCACCAGTCGGAAAAGCTGGCGGTCTATGTCGACGATATGCGTCGCAACGGCGTGGCGGTGGCCGGGCCTGATATCAACGCGTCCGAGGCCGAATTCACCGTCGAGCGCACCGAGGAGGGCTATGCCGTGCGCTATGCCCTGGCCGGCATTCGCAACGTCGGCGAAAAGGCGATGGACGCGATCGTGGCTGAGCGCGAGGCGAACGGGGCCTTCACCAGCCTTGAAGACCTGTTCCGCCGCACGCCCTATGGCTCGATGAACCGCCGCCAGCTTGAAGGGCTGGTTGCGGCAGGCGCATTCGACGCGCTGGAGCCGAACCGGGCCAAGGTACTGGCCAATGCCGACATGTTGCTGGCCGTGGCGGACGAGGCGGAGCGCACCCGCAATTCGGGCCAGCACGGCCTGTTCGGGGGCGAGGACCATGCCGCGCAGAACGTCCGGCTGGTCGAAGCCGCGCCGTGGAGCCGATCTGAACAAATGGCGAAGGAGCGCGAGAATTTCGGCTTCTATTTTGCCGAGCATCCGGTCGGCCAGTGGCGCGAAATCGCCTCGGCCAACGGGGCGCGGCCCTATGCCAGCCTGATGGAGACCGGGGTTCCGGGCGGCGGGCGGATGCCGGCGGTGATGGCGGCGATGGTCGAAGGCGTGCAGCGCCGCAAGACCAAGCGCGGCAACGATTTCGTGGTGGCGGAATTTTCGGATTCGTCGGGCCAGTTCTCGGCCTCGTGCTTCGAGGAAGCGCTGGTCGAACCGATGGTGCGCTGGGCGCAGGAGGGCACCTGCGTGCTGCTCAATGTCGAACTCGACGCGCCAAGTCCGGACGAGCCGCCGCGCGTGACGGTGCGCGGGGCGCGGCCGCTGTCCGAAGTCACCAGCGTGGCGACGATGGTGCTGAGGCTCGACGTGCTCAGGGTAGAGGCGCTGCGTGACCTTGCCATGCTGCTGCCGACCGATGGCGAAGCGCGCGGCGAAGTCTACGCCAGGCTGTGCACTGGACGCAGCGAGGAGCCGGTGATGCGGCTGGGCAAGGACTTCCGGCTCGACGGTGAACTCGCAGAACGCTTGGCAAGTGTCGAAGGGATTGCCAATGTAACGCTGACAGCGCGGCGCGGCCCAGCTCATCTGAGGCTTGTCGCGTAATACAGACAAGTCGTCAGGAGAGGTTTTGAATGCTGGGCGCAATGCAGGATTTTGACCTTCGGGTTACCCACATCATCGATCACGCCGCGCGTGAGCACGGGGAGCGCGAGATCGTGACGCGCTGGGCCGATGGGAGCGAAACCCGCACCACCTGGGCCGGGGTGCGGCGCGATGCCTTGAAGATGACCCAGGCCCTGCGCAAGCTGGGCGTCAAACCGGGCAACCGGATCGCGACACTGGCGATGAACCACAGCCGTCACCTCGTTTCGTGGTATGGCGCGGTCGGCGTGGGCGGGGTGCTGCACACGGTCAACCCGCGGCTGTTCGACGATCAGCTGGAATATATCGCCAATCACGCCGAGGATCAGGTGCTGCTTTACGACGCGGCATTCAAGCCGATTGTCGAGCGGATGAAGCCGAAGTGGACCACGATCCGTCACTACATCTGCTATGACGATGGCCAGTTCGAGGACTGGATCGCCGCGGAAGACGGTAACACCGAATGGGCCACCGGCGACGAGCGCGATCCGTGCATGCTGTGCTACACCAGCGGCACCACCGGCAATCCCAAGGGCGTGCTGTATCAGCATCGCAGCACTTACCTTCACGCGATCACCGGGTTGCAGCCCGCGATCTTCGATTTCGATGCGCGGTCGGTGATGCTGCCGGTGGTGCCAATGTTCCATGCGGCCAGTTGGGGCCTGCCCTGGGCCGGGGCGGCGGGGGGCGTGAAATTCGTGTTCTCCGCGGTCAACGAAGCTTCGGTGCTGTGCGACCTGATGAGCCGCGAAGGAGTGACGCATTCGGCCGGGGTGCCGACCGTGTGGCTTTCGGTGTTCCAGCATCTCGATGCGAGCGGCGGGGACCTTGGCAAGCTGCGCCACGCGATTATCGGCGGCTCGGCCGCGCCGCGCTTCATGATCGAGCGGCTGATGAAGGCCGGGATCAATGTCGCCCACGCCTGGGGGATGACCGAGACCAGCCCGATCGGCACCACCGGCGCCAAGACCTGGGATTGGGACGATCTGCCGTTCGAACGGCAGGTCGACATCAAGCAGATGCAGGGCCGCGTGCCCTTCGGTGTCGAGCTGCGCTGCGTCAGCCTGGATGATCCGGACGAGGTTCTGCCGCGCGATGGCAAGACTTCGGGCGCGCTGCAGGTGCGCGGGCCGTGGGTGATCAAGCGCTACTTCAAGGCCGACAAGGATGCCGTCGATGCGAACCAATGGTTCGATACCGGTGACGTTGCCGTGATCCACCCCGATGGCACCCTTCAGCTGACGGACCGGACCAAGGACGTGATCAAGTCTGGCGGGGAATGGATCAGCTCGGTCGAACTGGAAAACGCCGCCGTGGGTCATCCCGCCGTGGCCGAGGCCGCTGCCATCGGCATCTACCACCCGAAGTGGGACGAGCGCCCGATCCTGGTGGTGGTGAAAAAGGACGGCGTCGAGGCTTCGGCCAGCGAAATCCGCGATTACCTGGCGCAGCACGTTGCCAAGTGGTGGCTGCCCGACGCGGTCGAGTTCGTGGACGAAATCCCGCACACCGGCACCGGCAAGATCAGCAAGAAAGACCTGCGCGACCGGTTCAGGGACTACAAGCTGGCGGAGGTGTGACATGACCGCTTACATCGACCCCGATCGCGAAAACTGGACTGTGTTCAAGTCGCTCCCGCGCGATACGCCGATCCACATGCTCAACCTGATCAAGTTCCGCGATCTGGCCGAATACCCGGAAGGCCACCCCAACCACGGCAAGGGCATGACCGGGGCGGAGGCCTATGAAATCTACCGCGCAGGCTTCCAGAAGCTGGTGGCAGACGATGGTGCGGCGATGGTGTGGGAAGCGCCAATGGAATGCGTCGTCACCGGCCCGGCGGGTGAGTGGGACGAAGCCTTCGTAATGGGCTACCCCAACAGCGCCGCCTTCATGGCGATGGTCAAGAACGAGGACTACATCCGCGACGTCGTGCCGCACCGGACGGCAGCGGTGGCGGACAGCCGGTTGATCCGGTTCAGGGGTTAAATGAGCCGTAACTGTCCGCCCAGCTCCGGCCTGACAAACTTCGCGCAATCCAGCACCGGCTGATCCCGGTTCAGCCCCAGCCGCATGGCTGCCAGCCGAAAGCGGGTGCGAAAGACGTCGGCCCAGACGCCGTGGGGCTTCATCCGGGTGAAGAAGCCGGGATCGTTGTCCTTGCCGTGACGCATCGCCTGGACGGTGTGGATCACCTTGGCGGCGCGGCTTGGGTAGTGGACCTCCAGCCATTCCTTGAATAGCGGCGCCACCTCATGCGGCAGGCGCAGCATGATCCAGCTTGCGGTCTTCACCCCGCGCGCGGCGGCGGCTTCGAGGATGCCCTCGATGAACTCATCGGTGATCGCCGGGATCACCGGGGCGACCGAAACGTGCGCGGGAACGCCTGCTGCCGCAAGTTGCGCCAGCGCATCAAGCCGCTTGGCCGGAGCCGAGGCGCGCGGTTCGAGCAGGCCGGAGAGCTTGGGGTCGAGGCTGGTGACCGAGACGCTCACCGCCGTGAGGTTCAGTTTCGCCAGCTCGGCCAGCAGGTCCAGATCGCGCACCACCCGCGCGCTCTTGGTGGTGATGGTCACCGGGTGGCGCGTCTCAAGGCACACTTCCAGCACGGCGCGGGTAATGCAGAAGCGCGCCTCGATCGGCTGATAGGGATCGGTGTTGGTCCCCATCGCGATCGGGGCGGGACGGTAGGAGGGCCTCGCCAGTTCGGCGCGCAACAATTTGGCTGCATCGGGCTTGGCGAACAGTTTGGTTTCGAAATCAAGGCCCGGCGACAGGTCGTGGAAGGCGTGGCTGGGCCGGGCATAGCAATAGGCACAGCCATGTTCGCACCCGCGATAGGCGTTGATCGAACGGTCAAACGGAATGTCGGGCGAGGTGTTGCGCGCGATGATCGTGCGGGGTCGTTCGAGCGTTACTTCGGTGCGTAGTTTGGGGGCGGGGCCGTCGATCTCTTCGCGCGCATCCAGCCAGTCGCCATCCGCCACACGCGCGGCCAGGCCGAAACGCTGCGGCACCGCGCCCGATTGCGCGCCGCGGCCGTGGATGGGGGCAGGGCGGTTGGCCATCCCGGCACTAGAACATAAATAGAACAAACCCGCAAGGGCGCGCTTCTAGCTCTCGCGCAGGCGGGGCATCAGGTCGACGAAGTTGCAGGGCCGGTTGCGGCTGTCGAGTTGTTCGGCAAGGATCCCGTCCCAGCCGTCCTTCACCGCGCCGTTGGAGCCCGGCAGGGCGAACACATAGGTTCCGCGCACCAGCACCGCGCAGGCGCGGCTCTGGATCGTGCTGGTGCCGATCGAGCGGAAGCTGATCCAGCGGAACAGTTCGCCAAAGCCGGGAATGTCCTTGCCGCCATGTGCGGTGCGCAGCTGCTCCAGCGCCTCGGGCGTGACATCGCGCCCGGTCATGCCGGTGCCGCCCGTGGTGACCACGCAATCGACCTTCGGATCGTCGATCCAGGTGTTGATTCTGCTGCAGATCAGCGCCACGTCATCGCGCACGATGGCGCGTTCGATCAGCTTGTGGCCCGCGCCCTTGACCCGCTCCGTCAGCAGCGCGCCAGACGTATCGTCGGCCAGCGTACGCGTATCGGAAACGGTCAGGACGGCGATCGAAACAGGCTTGAACGTCCGCGAAGGATCAACGGCCACGCAGGATCGTCCCGTCGGGTTTCATCCGCACGGCGGTGGAGCCGGTCAGCCCTGGGAAGGTCGGCCACAACCCTTGCGCATAGGCCATCCGGCTTTCCGAAGGCCCGCCCGCCTGGCGTTCGTACATCCAGTAGTTGCGGGTGACGATGTTCACGTAGCCGCGCGTTTCCCAATAGGGGATGCTCTCGATCCACAGCAGCGGATCGCCCTTGTCCTTGATCTCGGTGTTCCAGCGGGTGATCGGGGTCAGGCCCGCGTTATAGGCGGCCATCACCTTGGGCAGCAGGCCCTGGGTTCCAGCCGAATCGCGCAGCATGGTCAGGTGCTGCTGGCCGAAGGCGAGGTTGACCTCGGGCTTGGCAAGATCGCTCGGGTTGCCCGACACGCCCAGTGCTCCGGCATGCTGGCGCGCCGCGCTCGGCATGATCTGCATCAGGCCCTTGGCTCCGGCCGGGCTGGTCACCGAGGTGCGGAACACCGATTCCTGCAAGGTGTGGGCATAGACCAGCGCCGGGTCCACGATCCAGCCGTTTGCCGGGGTCCACTTTGGCGTGGGGAAGCGGGCCGCCGGTTCGGATTGCCCCCCGGCCGGCGCGTTATAGGCCATCCACAGCTGGGTGGAGGGCAGGCCCAGGTCGCGCGCGAGGCGGGACAGCGGCTGATACTGCGACGGATCGCCGATTCGCGCCTGATAGCGCAGAACCTCATCCGCGAGGCCATCCTGGCCAATTTCCGCCAGCATCACCGCGGTGCGCACGGTCGGGATATCGCGCAGGCCCTGCCAGTCCTTGGGGGTGAAATCAGGCTGCTCGTGAGTGGCGGGTAGCGTCAGGCCAAGTTGCTCGGCCGCGAGCATGCCATAGAGCGTTTCGTCCATCTTGGCGGCAACGCGCAGCGGGGCCGAGGCCTTTTCCGGCTGGCGGCAACGCACCAGCGCGCGGCTCTGCCAGTAATAGGCGGCGGCGGTCAGCTCGGCATTTTCGGAAACCTGGGCGGTGCGGGCAAAGGCATCGGCCGCGCCAGCGCAATCGTCGAGCCGCCAGGCAGCCAGACCCGCCGTCCACAGCCCTTCGGCAACCCACGGGCCGGATCCCTCGGCGGCGGTCTGCGCCAGGGCATAGGCCGAGGCGTCGTCGTTCTCGATATAGAAGCTCCACGCCACCTTTGAACGCCATTCGGCGCGGGTCGGGCCGGAAAGCTGGGCGTCGATCCCGTCGAGCAGGGCCTTTGCACCGGCCGGATCGTCGGCCTTGATCTTGGCGTTGATCGCGCCGGAAACCGCCGCGGGCATGGTGCCGTCATTGGTATCGCGCGGGCGAATGCGCTTGGCGCGGCTCGGCGAGGAATAGAACGAATTGGCGCTGGGCAGGGGCGGCACAGTGGTGGCGCCGCGCTTGATCGCCAGCGTCTCGATCTGTTCGGCCTCGGGCAGGCGAATGTCACCGGCCAGCCAGGTGGTCAGCGTCGGCAAGTCGATCTTCGGAGAGTTTGGCGCGAGGTAGTATTCCGCCTTGGCCACTTGGTGCAGCGGGCCATCGGGCCGGGCGGCGAACATGGCCTGGACCTTGGTCCAGTCGCCCTTGTCGATCGCGGCGAAAATATCCTTGTACCAGGCCTTGTCCTCGTTGGAGAGCAGGCTGGGGACCGCGCTGCGATCGGCGCGGTTCGCGAAATAGCTCATCGCCGCACTGTTGGCATGGGCAGCCAGCGGCAGCGCCATGACGGTACCTGCCAGCGCAAATGCCGCAATTCGTGTTGCCACGCGTGGTATCACTCTAAACAGTCCCCGCTCAATCCCAGGCAAAGGCATTTGGCCGTGCCCGGCAGGCTGTTTCAGGTTGTCTGCAATGCCAGCAGGTCCTGCCACAACCTTGCCTTCCGTTTCGGCCGCGCCAGCAAATCTGCCAGTCCCGGGGCGGCCAACCACGGAATGCTGACCCCCTCATGGTTAAATCGTCGTAAACTTTCAGCGCTTTTCGTCGGATCGTGGCCAAGCAGCGACGAGACGTGGCTTCCCATCACCAATAGGCGCTGCGGCGCTGCCAAAACGACGTGGCGGGCGACGATTTCGGCAAGTCCGGCGCTGCGCAGACCAGCCCAGTCAGGTAAGGGCATGAAGCGCGGCAAGGCGCTGGCGACATAGGCTTCGTCCTCGCCAAGCCCCAGGGCCGAAAGGATGCCGCCAAGCAGGCGGCCATGCGCGGCACTTAGCAGGCGCGCGCCATCGTCTGCTTCGGGATGGTCGACCAGCACCATCAGCGCCGCACCCGCAGGGCCACGCGGAGGGACGCGCCCTGTGACCTGTCCGCTATCGAGCGAGGGTTCGCTCATCCACCAGGCGGTGAATGCGGCAAGATCCTGCGGCAGGTCGTGCGCTTCGCCGCCGATCCGCGGGGCGGGTTCGGGCGGGGGCGGGGCGGGGGCTTCGAACTGCGGCCGTACGGCCGGTTGCGGCTCGGGCTCATCGGCCGCAAGCCAGCCGCGCGATTCGTCGCAATAGTCGTGATCGACCCCGGCAAGCCGCCACCAGGCCAGCGCCGCCGCGAAATCGCCTGCACCGATGCCGCTACGGTTCGCCGTGCCAGAGGTCATTTGTTCCGAGAAACTCACAATTGCGGTCTTGACCTGCCGGGGCGCTGCAATCAAGGCTCAACCGGACAATTAACGACAGACTCTGTCTCGCGACGGACTCTGGGCAGGGTGGGTGTGAAATGAGCGAACGCGAATCGATGCCGTATGACGTCGTGATCGTTGGTGGCGGGCCGGCTGGCCTGGCTGCGGCGATCCGGCTCAAGCAGGTCAATGCCGATCTTTCGGTCTGCATCCTTGAAAAAGGCTCGGAAGTGGGCGCGCACATCCTGTCGGGTGCGGTCGTCGATCCCAAGGCGCTGGACGAGCTGCTCCCCGACTGGCGCACCGATGGCTGCCCGATGGCCGAAACCCCGGTGACCGACAACTGGCACTGGGTGCTGACCAAGAATAAGCACATGGCCATCCCGCACTGGCCGATGCCTCCGTTCCTGTCGAACCACGGCAACTACACCGGCAGTCTTGGCAACCTGTGCCGCTGGCTGGCGGGCAAGGCTGAGGAACTGGGCGTGGAAATCTTCCCCGGCTTCCCCGCGGCCGAAGTGCTGTATAACGAAGACGGTTCGGTCAAAGGCGTGGCGACGCAGGACATGGGCGTGGCCCGCGATGGCAGCCACAAGGGCGATTACCAGCCCGGCATGGAACTCCACGCCAAGTACACCTTCTTTGCCGAAGGCGCGCGCGGCCATCTGACCAAGCAGATCAAGGCCAGGTACGACCTTGAAGCGGACTGCGAACCCCAGGTTTACGGTATCGGCATCAAGGAACTGTGGGACATCGATCCCGAAAAGCACGTGCCCGGCCGTGTGCTTCACACTCAGGGCTGGCCGCTGTCGGAAAGCGACAGCTGGGGCGGCGGGTTCCTTTATCACCAGGCCAACAACCAGGTGGCGCTCGGGTTCGTAACCGCGCTCGATTACAAGAACCCCTACGTCTATCCGTTCGAGGAATTCCAGCGCTGGAAGCAGCACCCGGAAATCCGCAAGATCCTCGAAGGCGGTCGCCGCGTTTCCTATGGCGCGCGCGCGATCAACGAGGGCGGCTGGCAGTCGGTTCCCAAGCTGGACTTCCCGGGCGGGGCGCTGATCGGGTGCTCGGCCGGGTTCGTCAACGTGCCGCGCATCAAGGGCAGCCACACCGCGATGAAGAGCGGGATGCTCGCCGCCGAAGCCGCCGCTGCGGCGATTGCCTCGGGGCGTGAAGGTGATTCGATGAGCGAATACGATGCCGCCGTGCGCGACAGCTGGATCGCCAAGGAACTGAAGCTCGTTCAGAACGCGGAACCGCTCGTCGCCAAGTGGGGCGGCGATTTGGGCACGCTGCTGGCAGGCGCCGACATGTGGCTGCGCACCCTGTTCGGGTTCGGCCTGTGGAAGCCGATGAAGCACCACCGCGACTGCGAGGCGATTGGCCGTGCGGACCTGTACCAGCCGATCAACTATCCCAAGCCCGATGGCGTGATCAGCTTCGACCGCCTGACCAGCGTGAGCTTCTCCTACACCAACCACGAGGAAGACCAGCCCTGCCACCTGCAGTTGGCCGATCCCTCGATCCCGGTGGAAGTGAACCTCAAGCACTATGCCGGGCCCGAAGCGCGCTATTGCCCGGCTGGGGTCTACGAATTCGTCGGCCAGGAAGAAGGCGAACCGCGCCTGCAGATCAACGCGCAGAACTGCGTCCACTGCAAGACCTGCGACATCAAGGACATGACCCAGAACATCACCTGGGTGACGCCGGAAGGCGGCGGCGGCCCGAACTACCCGAACATGTGATCCTCGCCGTCCGGTGATCGAAACCGCATACGCCAAGATCAACCTCGCGCTGCATGTCCGCAGGCGGCGCGAGGATGGCTATCATGAACTGGAAACGCTGTTCGCCTTCGTCGATGCGGGCGACCGGCTGAGCGTGCAGCCTGCCGCGCGCGACGAACTGCGCACCATGGGCGAGTTCGGCGGGGAACTGGCCGATCCGTTCGGCAACATCGTCATGCAGGCGCTCTCTGCGCTGCCCCGGCCGCAGGGCTGGGCGGTGACGCTGGAAAAGAACCTGCCGGTGGCCGCTGGCCTTGGCGGCGGTTCGGCCGATGCCGGGGCCTTGTTCCGGCTGGTCGAGCGCGAATATGGCCTTCCCGATAACTGGCGCCAGCGCGCGGCAAAGCTGGGCGCGGACGTTCCGGCCTGCGTGCGCTCGGTCACAGCGGTGGGGCGCGGGACCGGGACAGAACTTGCCGAGGTGGAGAGCGATCTGGCCGGAATGGCCGTGCTGCTAGTCAACCCGCGCGTTCCGCTGAGCACCGGCCCGGTATTCAAGGGTTGGGACGGGATCGACTGCGGGCCGATGCCAACTGGCCCGGTCAGCCAGATCGCGCGCGAAGGGCGCAACGATCTGGAAGCCCCGGCCATCGCGCTTTGCCCGGTCGTGGCGGAGGTGCTGGCCGCGCTCAACCAGACGCAGCCGTGGCTGGCGCGAATGTCGGGTTCCGGGGCAACCTGCTTTGCTCTGTTCGAAAGCGCCGAAATGCGCGATGCAGCTGGCAAGGCCATCGCTGCCGCGCAGCCCGGCTGGTGGCATATGAGCGGGAACCTGCGATGACCAGCGAAGCTTTTCGCCTGCTCGGCACACCGCGCTTTGGCGGGATTCTGGTGGTATCCGACCATGCCAGCAACCACGTTCCCGCCGATATCGACCTTGGCATCGACCCGGCGCTGCTCGATCAGCACATTGCGGTCGACATTGGGGTGGAGGCGATTGGCGCGATCATGGCCCAGCGACCGGGCATTGCCGCCTTTCAGGGCGGGGTGAGCCGCCTGGTCTGCGATTTCAACCGTGAGGAACACGCCCCCGCCGTGGTTCCGATTGCCAGCGACGGCCATGCCATTCCCGGCAACGCGCTGGATCACGCAGGCCATCAGGCGCGGTTGGCGCGGTTCTTCCAGCCCTATCACGCGGGCCTTGCGCGGGTGCTGGACGATACGCCGCCCGCGCTTATCCTCTCGCTCCATTCCTTTACCCCGCAACTGGCGACCAACGACGAGCCGCGTCCGTGGCATTGCGGGGTGCTCTACAACCACGACGAGCGCGCTGCTCGCATCGCGATCCCCTTGCTCGAGGCCGATGGTCTGGTGGTGGGCGATCAGCAGCCCTATTCGGGCCGCCTGCTCAACGCGACGATGAACCGCCATGCCGAGGCCGAAGGGCGACCCTATTTCGGGATCGAGATCCGGCAAGACCTGATCGGCGATCCGGCTGGACAGGCCCTCTGGGCCGAGCGGCTCATTCGCATCTGCAACGAAGTGGCGTTGAAGGTGGGCGAATAGCAGTGTAGGGCGCCTGCAAACGCAGTTACACGAAAGAATCCTGCAATGCCCGCTTACCGTTCACGCACTTCCACCCACGGCCGCAACATGGCTGGCGCGCGCGGCCTGTGGCGCGCGACGGGGATGAAGGACAGCGACTTCGGCAAGCCGATCATCGCGGTGGTGAACTCCTTCACCCAGTTCGTGCCGGGCCACGTGCACCTGAAAGACCTCGGCCAGATGGTCGCGCGCGAGATCGAGGCTGCGGGTGGCGTTGCCAAGGAATTCAACACCATCGCCGTCGATGACGGGATCGCCATGGGCCACGACGGGATGCTCTATTCGCTCCCCAGCCGCGACCTGATCGCCGACAGCGTCGAATACATGGTCAACGCGCACTGCGCCGATGCGATGGTCTGCATCTCGAACTGCGACAAGATCACGCCGGGGATGCTGATGGCCGCGATGCGGATCAACATTCCGGTCGTGTTCGTCTCGGGCGGGCCGATGGAAGCGGGCAAGGTGGTGCTCGATGGCAAGGAAGTCGCGCTGGACCTGATCGACGCGATGATCGCCGCCGGGGACGACAAGGTCAGCGACGAAGACGTCGCCAAGATCGAACGCGCCGCCTGCCCGACCTGCGGTTCGTGCAGCGGCATGTTCACCGCCAACTCGATGAACTGCCTGACCGAGGCGCTGGGCCTCTCGCTGCCGGGCAACGGTTCGGTTTTGGCAACCCATGCGGATCGCAAGGAACTGTTCCTCCAGGCTGGCCGCCTCGTGGTTGACCTGTGCCGCCGCTATTACGAGCAGGAAGACGAAAGCGTGCTGCCCCGCTCGATCGCGAACTTCAAGGCGTTCGAAAACGCGATGAGCCTCGACATCGCGATGGGCGGGTCCACCAACACCGTGCTGCACCTGCTCGCCGCGGCGCAGGAAGCGGGCGTGAATTTCACCATGGCCGATATCGACCGCCTCAGCCGCAAGGTGCCGTGCCTGTCCAAGGTCGCCCCGGCCAAGAGCGACGTCCACATGGAAGATGTCCACCGCGCCGGCGGCATCCCCGCGATCCTGGGCGAACTGGACCGCGCCGGTCTGCTCCACACCGACCTGCCGACCGTGCATTCGCCAAGCCTGGCCGATGCGCTCAACCGCTGGGACATCAAACGCACCAACGATCCCAAGGTGCAGGAATTCTTCAAGGCGGCGCCGGGCGGCGTGCCGACGCAGACCGCCTTCAGCCAGTCGCGCCGCTGGGCCGAGCTCGACATGGACCGCGAAACCGGCGTGATCCGCAGCGCCGAACATGCCTTTTCGAAGGACGGCGGCCTCGCCGTGCTGTTCGGCAACATCGCGCTCGATGGCTGCATCGTGAAGACGGCGGGCGTTGACGAAAAGATCCTGAAGTTCACCGGCCCGGTAAAGGTCTATGAAAGCCAGGACGCGGCGGTGACCGCGATCCTGACCGGACAGGTCGTGGCCGGCGATGTGGTCGTGATCCGCTATGAAGGGCCGAAGGGCGGCCCCGGCATGCAGGAAATGCTTTATCCCACCAGCTACCTCAAATCGAAGGGGCTGGGCAAGGATTGCGCCCTGCTGACCGACGGGCGCTTTTCGGGCGGCACTTCGGGCCTGTCGATCGGCCATGCCTCGCCCGAAGCGGCGGAAGGCGGGGCGATCGGGCTGGTCGAGAACGGTGACACGATCGAGATCGACATTCCCAGCCGCACGATCAATCTGGCCGTCTCGGATGCCGAACTCGAACGCCGCCGCGCGGAGCGCGATGCCAAGGGCTGGCAGCCGGAAAAGCCCCGCAAACGCCAGGTTTCGGTCGCGCTGCAGGCCTATGCCGCGATGACCACCAGCGCTGCCAAGGGCGCGGTGCGCGACATCACGCAGCTGACCAAGCGGTAATGCGCGGGGCCGCGGCTATCCCGGCGTTGCTGCTCGCCGCCTGTTCGCAGGGTGGGAGCGATGGCGAGAAGGCGGGTGCGGCGCAGGAACTGATCTGGTGCGCACTGGGCGGTGCCAAGCAGTTCACGCAGGACTGCTCGGTTGAGCGCGCGGTGGTGGATGGCGCGCAGACCTTTGTCGTGCGCCATCCCGATGGGGCGTTCCACCGGCTGGAGGTGAGCAAGGACGGCCAGCAACTGCTCGCCGCCGACGGCGCCGATGTTACCCAGTCGGCGCGCAAGCAGGATCGCTATGAGGTAATCCTTGGCGATGCCCGCTATGTCATCCCGGTGAATGGTCCGGCCAGTGCCTCGGCCCATGCTCCGAGCAAGTAACCAGATCCTCACCGTGGCGCAGATGCGCGCGGGCGAAGAGGCGCTGATCGCGGCTGGCACGGGCGTCGATGCCCTGATGCAGATCGCCGGGCGCGGCGCGGCGGATTACGTTTGGCGGATGAGCGGCGGCAGACCGGTGACGGTGCTGTGCGGCCCCGGTAACAACGGCGGCGACGGCTATGTCATTGCCGAGGCGATCCGCGAGCGCGGCGGCGAAGTGCGCGTCATCGCCGCGACAGACCCGAAGACCGACGCTGCCCGCAATGCCCGCGCGCTGTTTGCAGGTGAAGTGCTGGGGCCGGTTGCGCGCGCGTCTGGCGAGGTGTTCGTCGATTGCCTGTTCGGCAGCGGCCTGGTGCGGCCATTGACAGCGGAGCACCTGGCGCTGGTCCAGAGGCTTGCGGCCAGCCATCATCACCGCGTGGCCATCGATCTGCCGAGCGGGGTGGACAGCGACCGGGGCCTTCCGCTCAGCGAAGCCTTACCCGCCTATGACCTCACCGTGGCGCTGGGCGCATGGAAATTCGCGCACTTGCTGATGCCAGCCTGCGCCGTGATGGGCGCGCTGCGGCTGGTGCCGATCGGCGTGGCGGCGGTGGACGGCGCGGCGCAGGTGATCGCGCGGCCGAAACTGTCCGCGCCTGCCGCCGATGCCCACAAGTACAAGCGCGGGCTGCTGGGCGTGGTTGGCGGGGCGATACCGGGGGCAAGCCTGCTGGCCGCCACCTCGGCGCAAGGGGCCGGGGCGGGCTATGTGAAGCTGCTGGCCGATGGGGCTGATGCTGCGGCCGATCTGGTGGTGGACGCCGCGCCGCTCGCCGAGGTGCTCACCGACACGCGCTATGCCGCGCTGCTAGTCGGCCCCGGACTGGGCCGTGACGGCGCGGCGCGTGAGCGGCTGACCGTCGCCCTGTCCGAACCGATCCCGGCCGTGCTCGATGCCGATGCGCTGGTCCTGCTCGCCCCGCGCCTGCTGGCCGAGCGCAGCGCGCCGCTAATCGCGACCCCACACGAAGGCGAGCTGTTCGCGCTCGAACGCGCCTTTGGCTGCGATACCGGCGGCAGCAAGGTCGAACGCGCCACGCTGCTCGCGCGGGCCAGCGGCATGGTGGTGGTCGCCAAGGGGCCGGACACCGTGATCGCCGCGCCCGATGGCCTGGTTGCACTGGCCCCGCGAGCCTCGAGCTGGCTCTCCACCGCAGGCACCGGCGACGTGCTGGCCGGTGCCATTGCCAGCCGCCTGGCCGCCGGGGTCGATCCTTTTGCCGCCGCTTGCGAAGGCGTGTGGCTTCACAGCGAGGCGGCGCGGCTTTGCGTTCCCGCCTTCACTGCCGGGCAGCTTGCCGAACAGGTCTGCAGCGCCTACGCCGCCGGCCTGTGACTGATACGCCTGAAGAAATCATCCGCATCGCCGCCAAGGGCGACGGCGTTACCGCATCGGGCCGCTATGCCTGGGGCGTGGCGCCGGGCGACCTGCTGCACGAAGACGGCCGGATCGAGCCGGGGCCGCACCATGTGACGCCGCCGTGCCGCCATTTCGGCCAGTGCGGCGGGTGCCAGCTCCAGCAGCTTGACGAGGAAAGCCTCGCCAATTTCGTCGAGGCGCGAGTGGCCAATGTCTCGACCTCGCAGGAACTCGGGGCAGAGCTGATCACGCCGCCGCACCTTTCCCCGCCTGCCAGCCGCCGCCGCGCCTCGCTGCGCGCGGAAAGCTCGCAGGGGCGGGTGGTGATCGGCTACCGCGAGGCGAAGTCGCACCGGGTGGTGGAACTGGCCGAATGCCCGGTGCTCGTGCCGGAAATCGTTTCGATCATGCCACACCTGCGCAAGCTGCTGATCAGGCTGGGCCAGCAGGACGGCGCCGTGCGCGGCCCGCGCAGGGGCGCGCCGAAGGGCAAGCACGCCCACGTCAAGCTTGCCGCAGACCTTGAATTGACGCTGGTCGACCAGGGGCTGGATGTCGGCATCAAGGGCCTGCGCGCCGAAGGGCTGGCGGCGACCGAGGCGATGCTCGATTTCTCGCGCGAACACGCCCTCGCGCGCCTGACGCTCGATCAGGGCTATGGCCCCGAAGCGGTGTGGGAGCCCGAGCCCGTCACCATGACGCTGGCCGGAGTGGCGGTGCCCTTTCCGCCGGCTTCGTTCGTTCAGGCGACGCAGGACGGCGAAGACGCGCTGACCGGCGCGGCGAAGGAATGGCTGGCGGGCTGCCCGACCGTGGCAGACCTGTTTTCCGGTCTCGGCACTTTTGCCTTCGCGCTCGCCGGGCCGGACACCAAGGTGCTGGCGGTGGAGGCCGCGCGCGATACCTCGCTGGCCTGCAATGCGGCAGCGGCGCGGGCGCAATTGCCGGTCCATGCGCTCCATCGCGACCTGTTCCGCAACCCATTGCTGGCAGACGAACTGAACCGTTTTTCGGCAGTGGTGCTCGATCCGCCCCGTGCCGGCGCGCGCGAACAGGTGGAACGCATCGCGGACAGCAACGTGGCGCGCGTGGTCTATATCAGCTGCAACCCATCAAGCTGGGCGCGCGATGCGGCCCTGCTGATCGATGCGGGTTACAAGCTCCAGGAACTGCGCCCGGTCGGGCAGTTCCGCTGGTCGACCCATGTCGAGCTGGCGAGTTTGTTCGTGCGCTAAGCTGGACGGGCGGGTCAGGGTCAGACCGGCTCAAAACGCAAATGGGGCCGGCGTTTCCGCCAGCCCCACACGAGCCTTCCGCCTGATCCGCACCGACTTGGGCGACCGCCTTTACCTGTTCGTCCTTGCAGCGTGGTCTCAGTGATGCGTTTCGATCACCTCGCGTGCCATCGCACCGTGGGTGCCAGCATCGTGATGCTCGTCGCATCGGACCGGTCCGGTTCCGGCGCATTGCCACCAGCAAGCTGGCGAGCCACCATTCCCATTCCTGCTGCCGCTCCTGAACCGGTGGTTCCCGAAAGAACCGGCGTTCATCGTTGCGGGCCCTGCCTGGGCTGCCGGTCCCGTCGGGCGGTGGGTCCGGCCCGAAAGCCTTCTCCGTCGCCCGGCGGTTCCGCGATCCCTCCGATGCCTTGCCGTTCCGGGCCTTCGTTCCGCCGCGCCGAAGCTTGGCTTTCCTTCTGCCCTTTCCGACCGCCGTCGAAGCGATCTCCTGACTGCGCGCCACTCACGGCATCTGCGGTTCGCCAGATTCCGTCCGAAGACTTCCTGAGGCGTGTTTTCCGACGCTGCTGCGGGCATCGCTGCCAGATCTTGACGTTTCGCTTTCCCTATCTGTTTCAGTAGTTTCCCGCTGAAACTTCAAGTTCGGTAACACCGTCTCGATGACTTGAAGCTGCGCCTCGAGGGTGAGTCGTGCAAGCACGCAGAGGCCGACTTATCCACAATCGCCCGTTTGAGCGGTGGATAAGTCGGCCTGTGCGGTGGACAGAATCGGTGAACGCCGTCAAACGGCGTGGTTTTCCGCCTTAACGGTCGCGCTGGGCGAGCAAACGCAGCCGGAGCGCATTCAGCTTGATGAAGCCCGCCGCGTCCTTCTGGTCGTAAGCGCCGGCATCGTCCTCAAACGTCACGTGGCGTTCCGAGTAGAGCGAGTTGGGGCTCTTGCGGCCAACGACCGAGGCATTGCCCTTGTAGAGCTTGAGCCGCACCGTGCCGGAAACCTTTTCCTGGGAAAGGTCAATCGCGGCCTGCAGCATCTCGCGCTCGGGCGCGAACCAGAAGCCGTTGTAGATGAGCTCGGCGTACTTGGGCATGAGCTCGTCCTTGAGGTGAGCGGCGCCGCGATCGAGCGTGATCTGTTCGATCCCGCGGTGCGCGCGGGCATAGATCTCGCCGCCGGGGGTTTCGTACATCCCGCGGCTCTTCATGCCGACGAAGCGGTTTTCGACCAGGTCGAGGCGGCCGATCCCGTGCTTGCGGCCCAGATCGTTGAGCGCGGCGAGCAGGGTCGCGGGGCTCATCGCCACGCCGTTCAGCGCCACGCCATCGCCCTTTTCAAAGTCGATGGTGATGTATTCCGGCTGGTCGGGCGCGTTTTCCGGATTGTCGGTGCGCGAATAGACATAGTCCGGGGTTTCTTCCCACGGATCTTCCAGCACCTTGCCCTCAGACGAGGTGTGGAGGAGGTTCGCGTCGGTCGAAAACGGGCTTTCGCCGCGCTTGTCCTTGGGAACCGGAATCTGGTGCTGTTCGGCCCAGTTGATCAGTGCGGTGCGGCTGGTCAGGTTCCATTCGCGCCAGGGGGCGATGACCTTGATGTTCGGATCGAGCGCATAGGCCGACAGTTCGAAGCGGACCTGGTCGTTGCCCTTGCCGGTTGCGCCGTGGGCGACAGCATCGGCGCCGGTTTCATGCGCGATCTCGATCAGGCGCTTGGAAATCAGCGGGCGGGCGATCGAGGTGCCGAGCAGGTAATCGCCTTCATAGCGGGCATTGGCGCGCATCATCGGGAAGACGAAATCGCGCACGAATTCCTCGCGCAGGTCGTCGATGTAGATGTTCTCGTCCGGCAGGCCCATCAGCTTGGCCTTGGCGCGGGCGGGTTCGAGTTCCTCGCCCTGGCCGAGGTCGGCGGTGAAGGTCACCACTTCGCAGTTGTAGGTGACTTGCAGCCACTTGAGGATCACCGAGGTGTCGAGGCCGCCCGAATAGGCGAGGACGACTTTCTTGATATCGGACATGGGTCAGACGACTCCCGCAAAAACACGCGGGGCGCGCCTAACAGGCGGGGGCCGCTATCGCAACCGCTACTCCGCCGCCTTCTTTGCCAGATGCCACTCCGGAGCGGTATCGAGCGCTGAAAGCCGGGCGGCCTCGGCACTGATGTAATCGCGCGTCATCGGCACGGCGCTGCGGCGCTTCACGCTCTGGATGTGGAAGTTGACCATGCCGCCCACGCGGAAGCTCTGTTCGGCGCCAGCGAGGTAGAACTGCCACATCCGGAACAGGCGCGCGTCGTAAAGCGCGGTGATCTCGGCCTCGTGCATAGTCGTGCGGCGGTACCATTCCTCGAGCGTGTGGGCGTAGTGATAGCGCAGCACCTCGATGTCGGCGATTTCCCAGCGGTTGCGCTCCAGCGCGCTGACCAGTTCGCTCATCGCCGGGATATAGCCGCCGGGGAAGATGTACTTGCGGGTCCACTTGTCGGTCGTGCCGGGCGGGCTGGTGCGGCCGATGGTGTGGGTCAGCATGATCCCGTCATCGGCCAGCAGCTGGTTGGTCTTGGCGAAATATTCGCCGAAATGCAGCGCGCCGACGTGTTCGATCATCCCGACGCTGGTGATCCGGTCGAACTGGCCCTCAACATCGCGGTAATCGATGAGCTGGAACTTGACCTTGTCCGCCACGCCCGCTTCCGCCGCGCGTTCGTTCGCGAACTTGACCTGATCGGGGGCGAGCGAAACGCCCAGCACCTCGATCCCGAAATGGCGGTGCATGTAGAGCCCCAGGCCGCCCCAGCCGCAGCCGATGTCGAGCAGGCGCATGCCCTGACACTTGCCGGGTTCGAGCCGCAGCTTGGCGGCGATCAGGGCCTTCTTGTCCACCTGCGCGCGTTCCAGCGTGTTCGACGGATCGCGGAAGTAGGCCATGGTGTATTGCCGGTCCTCGTCGAGGAACAGCTTGTAGAACTGGCGGGTCAGGTCATAGTGGTGGACCACGTTCTTGCTGGCCTTGGCCCGCAGGTTGATCTGATCGGCCTTGAACGCCAGCCAGTCGATCGCGCGCTTGGCCCTGCTGGGCGGCTTGAGGTTGCCGCCGGGGCGGTTGGCATTGCCCATGACCAGCAGCACCATGTCGCGGATATCATGCGGGGGTTCGACCACCAGCCGCCCATCCATATAGGCCTCGCCCGCGCCGACGCGGGGATCCTTGGCGATGTGCAGCGCTGCGCCCTTGTCGGTAAAGCGGATGCGGACCGGATCGGCGGCGGGATCGCCGTAGCGATACTCCGTGCCGTCAAAGTCGGTAACGATCAGCTGGCCTTCGCGGACCAGCGCGGAGAGCATCTTGTTGAGCAACCACATGGGGCAAGAGACTATGCCGCTTACGCCCCGGCGCAAGGCTTAATCAGCCAAGCCAACCCGCAATTTCGGCGAGTTGCCATGCGCCCAGCACGAAGAACAGCAGGGCCGCGACGATCCGGGTGGCCTTGAGCGAGACGCGCTGCACCAGCGCTTCGCCAAGGAACACGGCGGGGCCGTTGGCCAGCATCATGCCCAGCGTCGTTCCTGCCGCCACGACGGCCACAGACTGGTAATGGGCCGCCAGGCCGATCGTGGCGATCTGGGTCTTGTCGCCCATCTCGACCAGGAAGAACGAGACTAGCGTGGTCAGGAACGCGCCGCCGCGCTGGCGAACGTCGTTTTCGTCATCGTCAAGCTTGTCGGGCACCAGGGTCCAGGCGGCCATGGCGATGAAGCCAAGCGCGACGGCGACGCGGAACCACGGCGCTTCGAGCAGGCCCGCCACTTCGGTCCCGACGAAGGCCGCCATGGCATGGTTGGCGATGGTCGCGGCAAAGATGCCCGCCAGGATCTGCCAAGGCGCGCGCAGCCGCGCGGCCAGGACGATGGCGAGCAGCATGGTCTTGTCGCCGATTTCGGCAAGGGCGACGACGGCGGTGGAGGCAAGGAAAGCTTCGATCATTGGCGGGCGAGGTAGAGCACATCGCGCGGCTGCGCCAGCAGGTGCTGGCCCGAATCGACAAAAATCGTCTCGCCGCTGGCGAGCCAGCCGCTGGCCATGAACAGCGCGGCATCGGCCAGTTCCTGCGGGTCGGTCAGACGGCGGAGTAGGTTCATCCGCCCGCTGATCTCGTGTTCCTCCTCGCGCTGGTCGAAGCTGGGCAGCATGGCACCCGGCGCGAGGCCGTAGACGCGGTCTTCGGCGCGCTCCTGGGCCATCGCCAGCATGGTCGTGGCGGCTGACAACGCCTGCTTGGCCATGGTGTAGCTGAAGAAATCGGGATTGGGATTGAGCAGTTTCTGGTCGAGAAAGTTGATCACCCGCCGTCCGCCTGCCGATCTGGCGCGGCGCAGGAAGACCTGGGCCATCAGCGCCGGGGTCATGGCGTTAACCGTCAGCGCCTCATCGTAAACCGCAGGCTCGATTTCCTGCGCGGTGTCGAGATTGAACACGGCCGCACAGTTCACCAGCACGCGCCAGTCCGGCAGGCGGGCGGCAAGGGCCTCGATCATGGCGGTGGCTGCGGCGTGATCGGCAAGGTCGCAAGTGACGACTTCCGCCGAGGGGAGGGTGGCGGCGAGATCCTGCGCGCCTTGCAGCGAATCCTTCACGTGGATCACCACGTGCCACCCGGCGGCAGCGAAAGTGCGGGAAAGAACCGCGCCGATGCGTTTGGCACCGCCGGTGACGAGGACTGCGGGTTTGCTCATTGCATCAGCGTTTGCGGGGGCGCGCGGCCCCCGTCAAGCATCAGCACTTCACCGGCAGCGCGTGGGCCCCTTGGCCAGTTCATTGCCGATCAGCGCACCGGCTGCCGCGCCCAGCACGGTTCCGGTCACGCGTTCGCCGTGGGTGTCGATCGCGCGGCCAAGCAGCGCGCCCAGTGCCGCGCCGACCAGCAGGCCGACGGTGCCATCGCCGCGGCGGCAGTAATACCGTCCATCCTCACCGCGCCAGTAACGGATTCCGTTGTCGGTGCGGCGATAGTCGATGTCACCGTGCTTGTTGCGATAGCCGTGGGCCGGGGCCCAGCGCGGCGGATCGGCCATGACCGGGGTGATGGCGGGGAGGGCGACTGCCGCGAGCGTGGCGGCGATCAGCGTCTTGCGCATGGAAGTTGCTCCTTGAAAAAGTTGGAGCACAATTGAACCCGCGAAGCTGAACGCCGGATTTCATGGGATGGTGAACCGTGAGAAAGGCGCGGTAAACCGTTTTCGAGGGCCTATTTTGCGGGCTTGGCGTCTGCGGCGCCTTCATCCGCAGGGGCAGTGTCCTTGGCCCAGGGATTGGTTTTGGGCTTGGCGTCCTTGGGCTTCTCGGGCGTGGCGGCGGGCTTGACCGGTTCGGCAGCCGGCGCGTCGCTGGACCACGGATTGGGCTTGGAACTGGCCGCCGGGGCATCGCTGCCGCCCGGTGCGGCAGCACCATTGGTCTTGCCGGAACAGGCCCCAAGCGTCATCGCCAGCGCGGCTGCTGCAAGGATAGTGATCGGCCGGTTCATCGCTCTGGGTCTCCTGTTACGCCGTCCAGATAAGCGACCAGACCCTAACAGGGCGTAACCTCAGCCCAGCGCGGCCTGCTTTTCCTCGGCCAGCCGGTCCAGTTCGGCGCGGCTCATTTTCTGGGCCGCAGTCTTGAGCTGGCCGCAGGCGGCATCGATATCGCGCCCGCGCGGAGTGCGCACCGGCGCGCTGATTCCTGCTTCGAACACGATTTCAGAGAAACGCCGGACGCGTTCGGGCGTGGAGCATTCGTAGATCGCGCCGGGCCAGGGGTTGAACGGGATCAGGTTGACCTTGGCGGGGAGCTTGTACTGCTTGATCAGGCGCACCAGTTCGCGGGCATCCTCGTCGCTGTCGTTCTTGTCCTTGAGCATCACGTATTCGAACGTGATGCGCCGCGCGTTCGAGGCGCCGGGATAGTCGGCGCAGGCCTGGAGGAGTTCCTCAAGCCCATACTTGCGGTTGATCGGCACGATCTCGTCGCGCACTTCCTTCGACACCGCGTGGAGCGAGACGGCCAGGTTGACGCCGATTTCCTCGCCGCACTTGGCCATCATCGGCACGACGCCGCTGGTCGAAAGCGTGATGCGGCGCTTCGAGAGGGCGAGGCCGTCGCCGTCCATCACCAGCTTCAGCGCATCGCGCACGTTGTCGAAGTTATAGAGCGGTTCGCCCATGCCCATCATCACGATGTTGGTCAGCAGGCGCCCGTCGGCCGAATAGCCGCCGTCCTCGTCCACCAGATCGTCGCCCAGCGCGGCAAGATCGGCCTGCCCCGCGCGCGGCCATTCGCCCAGCGCATCGCGCGCCAGCATGACCTGGCCGACGATTTCCCCCGGCGTCAGGTTGCGCACCAGCCGCATCGTACCAGTGTGGCAGAACCGGCAGTTGAGCGTGCAGCCGACCTGCGACGAGACGCACAGGGTGCCGCGATCGGCATCGGGGATGAACACCATTTCGAATTCGTGACCGTCCGCCGTGCGCAGCAGCCACTTGCGGGTGCCGTCGCTGGAATGCTGGGCCAGCACGATTTCGGGCCGCCCGATCACGAAACGTTCGGCCAGCCAGGGGCGCATGGTCTTGGCGATGTCGGTCATCGCCGCGAAGTCGGTGACGCCGCGGTGATAGAGCCAGTGGAACACCTGCTTGGCGCGCAGCTTGGCCGCCTTGGCATCGAGCCCGGCGGCTTCGAACAGTTCGCGGATGCGCGGGCGGGGCAGGCCGATCAGGTCAACGCGGCCATCCTCGCGCGGGGTCACGTCGCGCGGGGTGGGAACGGGATCGATCTGTCCCGGGATCGACATAAGTGCGGTATCGGCCATAGGGCGCGCGATATAGGGACAAAGCCCCGGAAAAGCTAGCGGAGCTGCGCGCAGCCGACCGTGGCGGCATCCATCGCGGTTGCCGCACCCGCCAGTTGCCAGGTGTTCGAGAAGCCCTTGCCGCTGGCATCGCGGGCGCTGACGGTCATTTCGCTGGCCGAACGCATGGCCGCCACGATTGCCGCGTCGCCGCGCTTGTCGGCCGCCCAGGCGTCGCTGCCGCCACCGACCAACGCTATCCTTTGCCCGCCGATCGCAAGCGTGATTGGGCTGCTGGCGGCGAGCTTGCGCGACAGTCGGAAGTGCACTTGCCCGCGCACCTGCTGGCGCGGCCACCAGGCGACATCGGCATAGGGCTGGAAATCGCGCCTCAACGTCGATGGCATGGCCATGGCGATGGCATAGCAGCGCGGCGTTTCCGGATCGCGAAAAGCGGCCCACTCACCGAACATCCCCAGCGAATCGCGCGCCAGTGCCGGCATGGCGAGCAAGCCTGCGGCAAGGGTGATGGCGATTAACGAGCGGCGCATGAGGCGGCTATTGCCCGATCAGGTCGAGATAGGCCACCACATCGTTGTCGGTCGCGATGAACAGCCCGTCCTGCAGGGCCTCCGGCTGCTGCGCCGCCAGTTCCAGCGCCTCCACCAGCGGGCCATAGAACAGCGTCATCGCCGCGCCGCCCTCGGGGCCATCGTCGAGGTGATAGAGCCTTACAGTGGCGTCATTGAAAGTGGTGCGCATCAGTCACGATCCCGTTTTGCGCCATCGAGCAGCTTTTGTCCGCGTTCGGCCTCCTGCTTTTGCTGCAGGTGTTCGGCCTTGGTCTGGCCGAACTTGGCGCGGTTTGCGTCGGCCTCGCGCGCGGCGGCGCTGCGGGCCTTGGCCTTGCGGGCCATGCGCAAGTTGATCACCTCGGCCATGGCTCAGGCCAACTCCGGATAGGTAATCGCCAGCACTTCCCATTCCTTTTCGCCGCCGGGCAGGTTGACGCGGCGCAGGTCACCCACTGCCGAACCGCGCAGGGCGCGGGCGAGGGGGGCGCTCCAGCCGATCAGGCCTGCGCCGGCATCCTGCTCGTCGTCGCCGACCAGGGTGACGGTGCGGTGATGGTCATCTTCGTCGGCGATGGTCACCTGCGCTCCGAACCAGACGCGCGCGCGGTCTTCCTGCCGGGCCGGGTCGATCACCCTGAGCGCCTTCATCCGGCGGGCGAGGTGCGCCAGTTCGCGGTCGATCTCGCGCATGCGCTTGCGGCCATAGAGGTAGTCGCCGTTTTCGCTGCGGTCGCCATTGCCGGCGGCCCAGCTGACGATCTCCACGATTTCGGGCCGCTCCTTGCCCAGCAAGTGATCATAGCGCGCGCGTAGCGCGGCCATTCCGGCAGGCGTGATTGGCGGACCTTCGGCTTTCATTGGCGCGGTTTAGCCCGGATTGCGCTTGCCGAGGAAGTGGCTTAGCGGATTTGCCCCGCGATAGCTTGCGCGGCCCGGATAGAGCGCTTCGTAAACCACGGCATTTTCCAGCACGCGCTGGACGTAGTTGCGGGTTTCAGACAGGGGAATCCGCTCGATCCAGTCGATCCAGTCAACACTGCCGTTGCGGGGATCGCCGTTGGCTGCGAGCCACTTGTTCACGTTGCCCGGACCCGCGTTATAGGCGGCAACGGCTAACGGATAACTGCCATTGTAATAGCGAAGCATGCGCTGGAAATAGGCATCGCCAAGCAGCATGTTGTAACCCGGATCGCTGATCAGCGCTTCCGGCACAAAGTCGCGGTTGATCTTGCCGGCCTGTTCGCGCGCGGTGCCCGGCATCAGCTGCATCAAGCCGCGCGCGCCCGCATGGCTGATCGCATTCTGCGAGAACTGGCTCTCCTGCCGCGAGATCGCGTGGACCATCGTCCAGTCGGCCCCCGCGGGCACCGGGATCTGCGGGAAGGCGATCTGGCGGAAATTGCCATAACCGTCCGCATGGGCGGACTGGCCCAGAATCACGCCAAGGTCGCGCCGGCCGAGTTCGGCAGCCAGTTGGGCGACCAGTACGTGATCGTCCTCGGTTTCGGCCTGTTCGCTGATTTCCTTGAAGAAGCGCACTGTGGTCGGCCAGTCGCTTTCGCGCGCAACCTCGCGCACGGCAGCGGTCAGCGGCTTGGCGTTGAAGGCATCGCGTTCGGCCTGGGTAGGTACGGCCTGCGGCTTGTCGGCAAAGCTGGGCAGCGGACGCTGCAGCCGTTCCAGCGCGAGCAGGCCATAGAACTGGTCGGGATAGGCAGCCGCCATTTCGAAATAGCGCGCCGCCGAATCCAGGTCGCCGCTGTAGGCCATTGCCCGTCCGGCCCAGTAAAAGCCCTTGGCGCGGGTCTGCGGAGTGCGCGCGGCATTGCCATAGCGCCAGAACAGCGGTGCGGCCTGCTTGCCATCCTGCAGGTTCCACAGCGCCTTGGTCCCGCCCAGCCACATCAGCGAGGTGTAATCGTCGCGTAGGCCATAGGACATCCGGCTGATGTCGGCGCCCGGAAGAAACGCGTCGTCGATCGTGCCGGCGATGCGCACCGCCGTGCGATCGTCGCTGCGCCGCGCGACGGCGAGCAGTTCGGCCACCCACTTGCGCTGATCGAGCGCGGGATGGGCAAACGGGCCGCGCGCGACCAGCAGCGCGCCGGCCGAAGGGGCCTGGCCGCTGACGCGCAACCAGTGGGCACGATTGTAGACATAGCCAGGATCGTTCAGCGCCCCGGCCGGCACAGGAATGCCGCTTGCCAGCGGATCGACACCGTTCACAAGGCTGAGCCGCGCGGCGAACATCGGCTGGGCCTCGGGCGAGGTGAAGCGCAGCAGCCGACCGGCCTGGATCCCGCTGCTGGCCCAGAGCAGCGCATCCATCCGCGCGTCATGATCGGCGAGCGTCAGATAGGGGCCCAGCTTTGGAAAGAGGTTGGCTTCGACCGCATCGCTCATCACCCCGCCGCGCCATGCGGCAAGGCCCACTTGCGGCGCTTCCGGGCGGCCAAGCGCGAACAAGGCCAGGGCATATTGCGCCTTGCCGCCATTGGTCAGCGGAGGCACCCTGTCAAAATAGGCGACGATCCGCGCCGGCTCCACCGTTTCGCGCTCAAGCGCGCGTTCGGCATAGGCGCGCAGCTTGTCGTTTTCGGGAAAGTCCGGATAGGAAACCAGGAAGCCCGAATAGTCGGCAAACAGAAAGCGGTCGGACGCAACCAGCTGTTTCCAGCGGGCAATCCCCATCGCCATCGTCCCGGCCGGGGTGGCTTTCAATGCGGCGTGGGCCGTGTCCCATTCGCTGCCGTCGGCGTGAACCGGGACGGCGTACTGTGCCTCTGCCGGAGCGGCGCCGGAAGCAAGCAATAACAGCGCAGATGCAATTGTCGTGCGGACCATGCTGGACATTCTGCGCAAAGGCTCCTTATGGGACGCTGAACGACACAGCCCCGATTGCGTGAAGTGGATGGGCCACTTCCTATGGGGCAAGCGCAGGGGCAAAGTCCATGTTCTCCGGCTCGATTCCGGCTCTGGTGACTCCTTTTAGCGGTGGAACGATCGACGAAGACGCGTTCCGCCGCCTGGTCGACTGGCAGATCGAGAACGGATCGAAAGCGCTCGTCCCCTGCGGGACTACGGGCGAAGCGCCGACCATCACCAGCGAGGAACAGCACCGCCTGTTCGCGATCTGCGTGGAACAGGCTGCCGGGCGGGTGCCGGTGATGGCGGGCTGCGGTTCGAACGACACCCAGACCGCGCTGTGGCACATGAAGGTGGCCAAGGATTGCGGCGCCGACGCGGCGCTGCTGGTGGCGCCCTATTACAACCGGCCAAGCCAGGCCGGGCTCGTCGCGCATTTCGGCTATCTGGCCGAGCAGGTCGACCTGCCGATCGTGCTTTACAACGTGCCGGGCCGCACAGTGACCGACATCAAGCCGGAAACCACGATCGAACTCGCGCGCCGCTATCCCGACCGGATCATCGGCATCAAGGACGCCAGCGGCGACATGACCCGCATTACCGCACACCGCATGGCGCTGGGCACCGGCTTCGAGCAGATCTGCGGCAACGACGACATGGCGCTGGCCTATAACGCCGGGGGCGGGGTGGGCTGCATTTCGGTGACCGCCAACGTCGCGCCAAAGCTTTGCGCCGATTTCCAGGCCGCCAGCCTGGCGGGCGACATGGCAACCGCGCACGCGCTTAACGAGCGGCTGTTTCCGCTGCACCAGGCGCTGTTCACCGATGCGAGCCCCGCGCCGGTGAAATACGCGCTCAGCCGCGTGCTGGGCTGGATCGGCGAGGAAGTGCGCCTGCCGCTGGTTCCGGCCAGCGCCGAATCGCGCCGCGCGGTCGATGCCGCGCTGGAGCATGCCGGATTGTTGTGAGCTGCGCCTTGCCTAGGCAGCGCGGCGCACCGGCTCCATCGGCTGGGTGACATAGCGGGCCCAGACATAGCGCCAGGGCATCACGAAGTAGGCAATGACAATGCCAATGCAGTCCTCGAACATGCTGCCAAGTTCGGCATTCCAGTGCCCGGCCTGCCAGGCGCGCAGCGCGATCAAGGTCAGCCACACCGTTTTCCAGGCCATTTCGTAAAGCATCAGCGGCAGCATCTGCAGCGGATAGCGCACGCCCAGCAGACTGATCAGCGCCAGAGCGGCCAGCATTGACTTGCCCACGCCCTTCCACAGCGGCCAGTCGGCCCAATCGAAGAGCAATTGCCGCCACACGAAGCTGCCCATCACCAGCGCCATCAGCAAGAACAGGAACCGGATCGCGTTGATCCGCCAGAGCGGGATCGCGGGCAGGCGAGGCTCGCCGGGACTGGACATCGTGACAACTCCACGCTGGACTGACGGATTCATGTGTATTAGTGTTATAACACAATGAACCTGTCAAGCCGGGGTTTCGGCAAATAACTGGCAGAAGATGTTATCGCTGCCCCGGATTGGTTTGAATTTTGCCATTCCGGCCTTACATGCGACCTGACCATGGCCCGTCCGACCCACGCCCATTTTGACAAGAAGAAGGTGGTTGCCGAAAACCGCCGCGCGCGTTTCGATTACCATATCGAAGACACGGTGGAGGCGGGCATCGCCCTGACCGGGACCGAAGTGAAGAGCCTGCGCTTTGGCGAAGGCTCGATCGCGGAAGCCTATGCCGAAGTGAAGAACGGCGAAGTCTGGCTGATCAACAGCAATGTGCCCGAGTTCAGCCATGGCAA
>NZ_JAYSBK010000017.1:0-40169 GCF_041915465.1 Novosphingobium sp.
GCGCTCTGCTGGCCCAGGTGCAGCGGATTTGGTGTGTCTGACATGTCACGCGCAATGCCCCGATCGCGCGGCAAGCACAAGTCGGCGGTTGGAAACGGCGGGTTCACTTCCCATTAAGTAGCCGGGCGGCTAGGCGCGTGTCAGAACAAGGAACGGACGTAGTCATGAAAAGGTCAGGGGGAGTGCGGGCTTTGGCAGTCGGCGCGGCGGCGCTGGGCCTGCTGGTCACCGCTGCCCCGACCGCCGCTCAATCGATCACCGACTATCGCCTTCCCGGTGCGACAACAACCCAGGCACCATCGAACGCGCAAGGCCCAGTCGATCCCGACAATCCGGTGGTTCGCCAGCCGGTAGTCCGTCCGACTGCCACCCCATCCCCTGCGCCCACCCTTACCCAGCCAGCACCTGCCCCAAGCGCCACTCCGACCGTGACCCGCACGCCGGCCGCCAGCGCGACTCGGGCCGCCCAGCCTGCGCCGCGCCCAACTGCCGCCAGTCCGGCCGCCGCTCCGACGATCGCCGCGCCCGCACCCGGCGAAACCGCGACCACCTTGCCCGCCACCGAGGCTGCTGCGCCAGCAAGCGCGCCGCTTGGCATGCCCACGCTTGCCGCTCCGGCCGAAGCGCCCACTCCGAGCGCGTCCGGCCTCGCGGCCAATTGGCCTTGGATCGCGGGCGCGCTCGCGGTGCTGGTAGCGCTGTTCGCGGCCTGGTGGTGGCGCGGCCGCGCCGAGCAGACGCCGCGAATCACCTTCGAACCGCCAGTCGTGCCCGAGCCTGAGCCCGAACCCCGGCAGCCCTCCACGCCTGCCCCGGCGCCGCGCCTGCCCGAACCGCAACTCTCGGTCGCCGCCATGCCCCGGACCGGCCTCGCCGTCGCGCTTGAGGCCCGCCGATTGACCGCCTCGCTGGTAGCAACCACGCTTAACTACACTCTCAAGCTCACCAATCACGGCGCCGAACCGTTGACGACACTGGCGGTGGAAGGCGACATGATCTCGGCCCATGCCTCGCTGCCGCCCGAACAGCAGATCGCCAGCGATGCCCAGCGGCTTGAACTGCGCCATGCCGCCGTATCGCTCGAACCGGGCGAAAGCGTCGAATTTTCGGGCGATTTCCGCCTACCGCTGGCCGCCGTCACTCCGATTCGGGCCGGCGAGGCGGCATATTTCGTGCCGCTTGCCAGGCTGCGCATCGAAGGCAGCACCGCTGCGGGCGACAACCTGGTTATGGTGCAGACTTTCGTGGTCGGCGAAGTGCCCGAATATCCCGCCGCCGCCCTGCGCCCCTTCCGGCTCGACCTCGGCCCGCGCACCTTTACGCGGATCGGCCAGCGAGCCGTTGCCTGACGCGCCTGACCGCGCTGACCACTGGCGATTTTCTAAAAGTCCCCCTCGACGTTCGCCCCGGCTGGGTCTAACTCTTTCGCAAGTGCAGCGCGGGGGAAAGCTGCCAAGACGGCGAAATGCCGCGCAGTGAACGTCAGGAGGACACAGGGAACATGGAAAGTCTGGTTTCGACCGAGTGGCTCGCCAACGAAATGGGCGCGAGTGATCTGAGGATTGTGGACTGCACCAAGCATCTGCCTGGCACCGGGCGGGATCCGCAGGCCGAATACGAGGCCGGGCATATCCCCGGCGCGGTATTCATGGACCTCGGCGACCTGGTGGATAGCAATGCTCCGGTTGAGAACACCCTGCCCCCGGCGGAAAAGTTTGCCAGCCGGATGCAGTCGCTGGGCCTCGGCGATGGCAGCCGGATCGTGCTCTACGATGACAGCGCGGTGAAGACCTCGGCACGCGCCTGGTTCATGCTCAAGATGTTCGGCGCGCACGACGTCGCGATCCTCGATGGCGGCATTGCCAAGTGGAAGGCCGAAGGCCGCGCCGTGGCCCAGGGCAAGGAAACCCTGCGCCACCGCCACTTCACCGTCTGGCAGGATGACAAGAACGTGCGCACCAAAGCCCACGTGCTGGCCAACCTCCATTCGAAGGAAGAACAAGTAATCGACGCGCGCGGCGCCAAGCGCTGGTCGGGCGAAGAAGCCGATCCGCGCCCGGGCATCGCCTGCGGCCACATCCCAGGTTCGTTCAACGTCCCATACACGGTCCTGTATAACGCCGACGGCACCTTCAAGGACAAGGCCGGCCTCAAGGCCGCGTTTGAAGGTGCCGGGGTGGACCTGTCGAAGCCGGTCATCACCAGCTGCGGCAGCGGGGTTACCGCCTGCGTCCTGATCTTTGCCCTCCACCTGATCGGCAAGGACGATGCCGCGCTTTACGATGGCAGCTGGACCGAGTGGGGCAACGACCCGGATACTCCCAAGGCGACCTTGACCGCTGCGTGAGGCAGGGTCACCACTAACCTGATGAGCGGTCACGACGACGAGAACCTGAAGCCGGCGACCCGGCTGGTCACCAGCGGGCGACGGGCGGACTGGACGGGAACGCCCAGCGAGCCGGGTTCGGTCGTGAGCGTGCCGGTCTGGCGCGCCAGCACGCACCTCTATCCCGATACGGCCGCGCTGCATGCCGGAAAGCCCAATGCCGACGGCCATTTCTATTACGGCCGTCGCGGCGCGCCGACCCAGTGGGCGCTGGCCGACGCGCTGACCGCGCTGGAACCGGGCGCCGCCGGAACCGTGCTTTATCCCTCGGGCGTGGCGGCTTTGGCGGGCGCGCTCATGGCAGTGCTGCGCCCTGGCGATGTCCTGCTGATGACCGACAACGCCTATGAGCCGACCCGCAGTATGGGACGCGGATTGCTGAAGGACTTCGGTGTCGAGACCCGATGGTTCGATCCGCTCGACCCGGCCGCCTTTGAAGCCGCGATTTGCGAGCGGACCAAGGCCGTCCTGCTTGAAAGCCCGGGCAGCCTGACCATGGAAGTACAGGACGTTCCCGCGCTTTCCGCCATCGCGCACGCACGCGGGGTGACCGTGGTACTCGACAACACCTGGGCATCGCCGCTGGGCTTTCCCGCGCTCGAACGCGGTGCCGACATCGCGGTGATGAGCCTGACCAAGCACGTCGGCGGGCACAGCGACGTCATGCTCGGCAGCGCCAGCGCGGGCGAGAAATACTACGCCAGGCTGCGCCACAGGGCGCAGCAGCTGGGCCAGGTCGTTTCGCCAGACGACGCCGCGCTCGCTTCGCGGGGCTTGCGCACCATGGGTCTTCGGCTCGAACGTGAAACCTCAAGTGCGCTTGAGATTGCCAAGTGGCTGGAATCGCGCGCTGAAATCGCAAGGGTGCTTTGCCCGATGCTGCCCGGTTCGCCCGGTCACGATGTGTGGAAACGCGATTTCAGCGGCGGCTGCGGGCTGTTCAGCTTCGTCTTCAAGGGCAAGGATGGCGCGGCGCGCGATGCCTTTATCGATGCACTCAGCCTGTTCGGGATCGGCTTCAGCTGGGGCGGGTTCGAAAGCCTTGCCACCCCGATCGATCCGGCAAGCCTGCGCAGCGCCACCGCCTGGCCGCTGCCCGGTATGGCCAGCACCGACCGCTTTGGCGTGCGCCTGTCGATCGGGCTTGAAGACCCGGCAGACCTGATCGCCGACATGGAGCGCGGCCTTGCCGCCTGGAACTCCGCCCGGAACGCAGCATGAATGCAATTCGCAGCATCCCCGAATTCATGGGCTGGCTCGATTCCTTCGGGTTCGATGTCGGCGACTATCGCATTTCGATCTACCGGGCGCTGCTGATCGTCGCGGTTGGTGCCGGGGTCCTCGTCTCGGGCTGGTTCATCAACATGTTCGTCAAGCGCATGTTCCGCCGCATGACCCGGCTGGACGGGGCGGAGCAGCTGCTCGGCGAAAAGCTGGTGGGGATCGTCGTCTGGCTGGGGCTGATCCTGATCGGGATCGACATCCTTGGCATCAGCCTGACCGCTCTTACGGTGTTTTCCGGCGCGATCGGCCTTGCCGTCGGCTTTGGCCTGCAGAAGACCTTCGGCAACCTGATTTCCGGCATCATCCTGCTGATGGACCGGTCGATCAAGCCGGGCGACGTAATCGCGGTGGGCGATGGCACGACCCGCACTTTCGGCCAAGTCAACCGGATCGGCATCCGAGCCGTTTCGGTCATCACCCGCGATCAGATCGAATATATCATCCCCAACGAACTGCTGATGACCAGCCAGGTCGAAAACTGGTCGTTCAGCTCGCGCGACGTGCGAATCCGCGTACCGGTGGGCGTGGCCTACTCCAGCGACATCGAGCTGGTGGAGCGCCTGCTGCTGGAAGCCGCCCGCGAATTGCCACGGCTGCGCAATCTGCTTGAACCAACGGTCTGGGTGACCGGCTTCGGCCCCAATGCGATCGATTTCGAAGTGCAGGTGTGGATCGACGATCCGGAGGTCGGGATCGGTGACCTGCGCTCGGACCTGCTTAAGCTCATCCTGAAGAAGTTCCGCGCGAACGGTGTGGAAATTCCCTTTCCGCAGCAGGATGTTCATATCCGGGATTGGCCGCCCCGCAGCGAGGGCGATAGCTGACCTTACCCCCTGCAAAGGCTTTCTGACTGGCAAGTCCCGATGCGCGGGGCCAATTCGCCAGCATGAGCAAAGCTAACACCCCCTCTGCCGGTAAGGTCTGGCTGGTCGGCGCCGGTCCCGGCGATCCCGATCTGCTGACGCTGCGCGCCGCGCGGCTGATCATGCAGGCGCGCCTGATCGTGCACGATGGGTTGGTCGATCCCGCGATCCTGGCCCTCGCCCGCGCCGGCACGCAGCTCGTCTCCGTCGCCAAGAGCCGTTCGCGCCACACTATGCGCCAGGAAGAGATCAACGCCCTGCTGGTGCGCGAGGCGCTGGCGGGCCGCGATGTGGTGCGCCTGAAGGGCGGCGATCCGTTCATTTTCGGGCGGGGCGGTGAAGAGGCCGAAGCCTGCCGCGCGGCGGGCGTGCCGGTGGAAGTCGTCCCCGGGATCAGCGCCGCGATCGGCGCGGCTGCCGCCGCCCAGCTGCCGCTGACCCACCGCAAGGCGGCTTCGGTCGTCAGCTTCGTCGCGGGGCAGTGCAAGGGCCTGTCGGACCAGAACTGGGCCGGCCTTGCCGGTGTTGGCCGCACGCTGGTGATCTACATGGGCGTCGCCACGGCCGAAGCCATCGCCGAAAAGCTGATCGCCGACGGCCTTGCCCCCGAAATGCCCGTCGCCGTGATCGAAAACGCCACCCGCCCCGAAATGCGCGTGCTGCGCGGTCCACTGGCCGGGCTGCCGACGCTGGTTGCGGCGAACAAGGTCAAAAGCCCTGCACTGATCGTGATCGGAGAAGTCACGGCCGAACCGCAGGCAGAAGCAGAACTGCGCGCCATCGCGCTGGAGGTTGTGAAGTGAAGATCCTGACCGGGAATGATTTGAAATCCGGCGCCGTCACCTGGTGGGACGGCGTACAGTGGTCGCTCCATGTCGAAGACGCCGTCGATGTGGGTGACCACGCCGAAGCGATCATGGACCGCGAACAGGCCGCGCGCCGGGTGACCGGAGCCTATGCGATCGAAGCGGTCAAGGACGCGGACGGCGTCCGTCCGGCTCACATCAAGGACCGCATCCGCGCGCTCGGCCCGACCGTGCGTCCCGACCTTACGCTTAAGCCGGCCGATCCCGAAGCCGGCAACTGGGTGATCTGATGTACAAGTATGACCAATACGACCAGGCCATGGTCGATGCCCGCGTTGACGAGTTCCGCGACCAAGTTCGCCGCCGTCTCGATGGCAGCCTGCCCGAGGAAGCCTTCCGCCCGCTGCGCCTGATGAACGGGCTCTACCTGCAGCTCCACGCCTATATGCTGCGCGTGGCGGTGCCCTATGGCACGCTCAATTCCGCGCAGATGCGGATGCTGGGCGACATCGCCGACAAGTATGACCGCGGCTATGGCCACTTCACCACCCGCCAGAACATCCAGTACAACTGGATCAAGCTGGAAGACGCGCCCGACATTCTGGCCGACCTCGCCTCGGTCGAAATGCACGCAATCCAGACCAGCGGGAACTGCATCCGCAACACCACGTCCGATCAGTACGCCGGGGCCGCCGCCGACGAAGTCGTCGATCCGCGCCCCTATGCCGAACTGATCCGCCAATGGAGCACGTTCCATCCGGAATTCAGCTTCCTGCCGCGCAAGTTCAAGATGGCGGTAATCGCCAGCGCGACCGACCGCGCGGCAATGCGCCTGCACGACATCGGCATCGAGATTGTGAAGAACGAAGCCGGTGAAATCGGCGCCGCGTTCTATGTCGGCGGCGGCATGGGCCGCACCCCGATGATCGCGCCGTGCATCAACGCCTTCGTGCCGATCGACCAGATGATCACCTATTCCGAGGCTTGCCTGCGGGTCTACAACCGCTATGGCCGGCGCGACAACAAGTACAAGGCGCGGATCAAGATCCTGGTCCACGAACTGGGCAAGGACGAATACACCCGCCAGGTCGAGGAAGAATTCGCCCACCTGCTCACGCAAAATATCGAGCCGCCGCTGGCCGAGCTGGAGCGCATCAAGGCGCACTTCACCGATCCTGCTTTCGAGGCTGGCGCTTCGGACGAAATCGACCGCTCCGACCCGGGCTTCGCGCTCTGGCTTGATCGCAATACCGTGGCGCACAAGCAGCCCGGCTATGCCATCGCGGTGATCAGCCTGAAGCCCGTCGGCGGCATCCCGGGGGACGCCAGCGCTGACCAGATCCGCCTGATGGCCGATCTGGCCAAGCAGTACAGCTTCGACGAACTGCGCGTGACCCACGCCCAGAACATCGTCCTGCCGCACGTCAGGAAGGCCGATCTTTACACGCTGTGGCAGGTGCTCGAAGCGAATGGCCTTGGCTCGGCCAACCTTGACCGGATCGGCGACATCATCGCCTGCCCGGGCCTCGATTACTGCACGCTCGCCAATGCCCGCTCGATCCCGATCGCGCAGAAGATCTCTGAACGCATGGCTGCGAAAGAGCAGGAAATCGGCGAGCTGAAGCTCAAGATTTCGGGCTGCATCAACGCTTGCGGCCACCACCACGCGGGCCACATCGGCATCCTCGGGGTCGACCGCAAGGGGGTGGAGAACTACCAGTTGCTGCTGGGCGGAAGCGAAGCGGCAGACACTTCGCTCGGCCAGATCACCGGCCCCGGCTTCGACGAGAACGGGATCGTCGATGCGGTCGAACGCGCCACCGATTTCTACCTCGCGCAGCGCCAGGATGGCGAGCGCTTTCTCGATACCTACCGCCGTCTTGGCATGCCTGCGTTCAAGGAGGCGATCTATGGCTGAAGTCCAGTTCCGGTTCCGCGATGACGAACCGGTGTCCGATCCCGGCGTCACCGTCGATGCCTTTGGCGATCAGTCCAACGCCGCCGCTGTCCGGATCGAACCGGGCGATGACGCGCGCGACCTGCTGCCCCACCTTGGCCGGATTCAACTGATCGAAGTGAACTTCCCGGTGTTCGGCGACGGCCGCGGATCTTCGGCTGCCCGCATCCTGCGTGAGGCCGGCTATACCGGCGAGCTGCGCGCGGTGGGCGAGGTGCTGGTCGACCAGATCGCGTTCATGCGGCGCTGCGGCTTTGATTCCTTCGCACCCGACATTCCCCTCAATGCCGCCGATGCCGAGGCTGCGTTCAGTCGCTATGGCGAGGTCTATCAGCCGACCACCGATGGTCGCGCTCCGATCTGGGCGTCGCGTCACGGGGTGCCCCAGCGTGCCTGAAACCGCCCGGCGCATCGACCGGCTGGACACTGCGGCGCGTTTTACCGCCGCGCAGGCTGAAGCGCTCAACGCGCGCTTTGCGGGTGTCGGCACGCACGAAATGCTTGAAGCGGTGCTGAAGGACGGCCTGGCTGGACGGATTGCCGCGGTGTCCAGCTTCGGCGCGGAAAGCGCGGTGCTGCTTCACCTGCTCGCCAGAATCGACAAGGCGGTGCCGGTGCTGTTCCTCGATACGGGCAAGCATTTCCCCGAAACGCTGGCCTATCGCGATGAACTGGTGGCGCGGATCGGCCTCACCAATCTGATCAACCTGACGCCCGAGCAGGAGGACATCGCCAAGCGCGACGAAAACGGCCTGCGCTGGTCCTATGACCCGGATGGCTGCTGCGAGATCCGCAAGGTGGCTCCGCTGGCCAAGGCGCTGACGGGCTTCGATGCCAGCTTCACCGGCCGCAAGGGCTTCCAGAGCGCGACCCGCGCCGGCCTTGCCCGCTTCGAGCTGGATACCACTGATGCCGCCGGGCGGCTCAAGGTCAATCCGCTGGCCGACTGGTCGAGCGACCAGATCGAAAGCTATTTCACCGCCACCGGCCTGCCGCCGCACCCGCTGGTGACGCAGGGCTATCCTTCCATCGGCTGCTCGCCCTGCACCAGCAAGGTTGCGCCGGGCGAGGACCCGCGCGCGGGCCGCTGGCGCGGCTGGGACAAGACCGAATGCGGCATCCACGTCGATGGCGCGGCCGAAGGCGTCACGGATCTGCCACCAGGTTACGATCCGGCGTTCTGACCCGGATCAGTCTCGCGGCGCCAACAGGTCTTCGATGAACAGGCTGACCAGCGCGGCCTGGCTGGTGACCCCGGCCTTGGCGTAGACGTGGCTGAGCTGCGCTCGCACCGTTCCAGGCGAAGCGTGGCGCAGCCTTGCGATTTCCGCCGCATCACAGCCCTTGAGCGCGAATAGCGCGACGTCGCTTTCCGCGCGGGTCAGCCCCCATTCGTCAAACTTGCGTGCGATGTGCTCGGCCAGCGCACCCGAGGCAATCGCCAGCGCCTGTTCGCTCCGCCGCGCCTCGGCCAGCAGGACGCGCGTATGCCAGGCTCCCAAACCGACGCCTGCCAGCAGGGCAAAGGCGATCAACGCTTCGATCAGGATATGGCGCGTCATGCCATCTTCGGCGGCATCGCCCAGCGCATCCGCCACGAAGAACACCGCCGCAACAGCCTGAACCACGACAATCGCCGCGACCAACACGATCTGCCGGTCGCGGCGCTTGTCATGCGAAGATGGGGTTTGCGTCATTCAGGCCCTCGGTTCAGGCGCTGCGATTGCCACCCGGCAGCATCGCGCCAACAATCTCGCGCCCGCTGCGCCGCGTTTCGAAGACGACGCCCATCAGGTGCAGTGCAATCAGCAGATAGAGCAGATTGACGGCGATCTCATGCACTTCTTCCAGTGCTTCGTCTTCCTCGCCTTCGCCACCCTCACCTGCTTCGCCGCCTTCAGCAGCTTCGGCGCGCTCGGCGGCAGGTGCAGGAGCAGCCAGTTCACCGCGCTCGCGCGCTTCCTCTGCTTCGCTTTGACGACCTTCGCTCGCTGCCGCTTCGCCCTTTTCCCCGCCTTCGCGGCCTTCGACGGCAGAGGGATTGGCGGGCGGGGGGCCGGACATGGCGATACCGCTGCCGATTACCACCAGCAGGGTGCCCCAAATCGCGTAGACCATCAGCGCGCCAAGCGGATTGTGCGAGGCATGGCGCTTCACTTCGCCGCGCCCGATCTCACCCAGATGCGCCACGGCCCTGCCCGGGCTTGGCGGAAAGGCGCTGAAGCGTGCCTCACGCGGACCGATCACGCCCCACAGCAGCCGCAGCCCCAGCAGCGCAGCGAGGCCATAGCCGACCCAGATGTGCCAGCCGGAACCTTCCTCGGTTACCAGCGCATTGCCGATCACGGCGGCAACAATGCCCCAGTGGGTCAGCTTGACGATCGGATCCCAGCGGCGCGGCTGCGGCGTGATCTGTTCGGTGGTGTCAGTCATGTCGGTGCTCCTGTGCTCCCCGCCGGGGAACTGGCACCGTACGCGCCCCTGCGCGAGGCACAGGCGCTTACACAGGCACGCCTAAGCAGCTGCTTAGATCAAAACCACTTGTTCTCGCGGTACCACTGGGCCGTCGCCTTGAGCCCCTCGCGCGTGGAAATCAGCGGTCGCCACAAACCCTGCGGCGGACGCTTGCCATGACTGACCACCCAGTCAGGATGGCTCATATAACCAACTCGGTCGAGCGTCAGCTTGGCCTTGTGGCGGCGCAGGAACGTGTCTGCCCTGGCCACTTTTTCGAGCGCCCCGCGCGAAAGGTGCAGCACCATCGGCCGCCGACCCACTGCCCAGCCGATCGCGCGGGCAAGTTCATAGTGACTCCAGCCGTCCTTGCGCCCATCGTCAGGCTCGAACGTGCGGTGACTGACCCCTTCTCCGCCCGGCACCAGGGCCAGCAGCAGGCGCGACAGGTCTTCCGCGTGGATCACCGAAGTGCGTCCGTCGCTGGGCGGCATCGGCATTAGCCCCCAGCGGGCGAGGCGGAACATGTCGAACATCTCGGTGTCGCGCGGACCGTAGACCGCCGGCGGACGCACGATCGACCAGTCGAGCGCACTGGCCTTGACCAGCTTTTCCGCGCGGGCCTTGGACGCCCCATAAACCGATAGTGAAGGTTCGCGCGCCGAAAGCGAAGAAACCAGCACGAAGCGCTGCACGCCCTCGGCCTTCGCGGCCTCGATCAGATTGAGCGTGCCGGTGACGTTGCCCGTCTCGAACCCGGCGGGATCGGGGGCATTGACCACACCGGCAACATGGATCACCGCCTCGGCCCCGCGCACCAGCTGGCGCAAGGCATTGTGAGCTTCAAGATCGCCCTGCACCCATTCGACACCCTTGCGCGCGCCTTGCCCGCGCCGGGTCAGCGCCCGCACTTCCAACCCGGCCTTGGCCGACTGATCAAGCAGCGTCTGTCCGACGAAACCGGTCGCCCCGGTGATCGCTATCGTCACAGAACGACCAGCTGGTCGCGGTGGACCACGGCGGAGCGCGGGGCATAACCCAGCAGTTCGGCCTGCTCGCCCGATTGCGTGCCCATCAGCCGCGCGCATTCGGCGGCATCGTATTCGGCCAGGCCATGCGCCAGCGTTGCCCCTGCGTCGCTTTGGATCGCCACAGCATCGCCGCGCTGAAACTCGCCTTCGACGCCAACGATCCCGGCGGCAAGCAGGCTTCCGCCCCGGCCCAGCGCCCGCGCGGCACCGGCATCGACGGTCAGTACGCCTTTCAGCCGCAGCCGACCGCCCAGCCAGGCCTTGCGCGCGGCATCCTTGCGGCGCGGCAGGAACAGCGTCCCGATCCCCTGCTGGCAGGCCCGCGCCACCGGTGCATCGTGAAGGCCGCTGGCGATCACCAGCGCGATCCCGGCGCGTTCGGCAATTTCGGCCGCCTGCAGCTTGGACGTCATCCCGCCCGAACCCATGCCGGACGAGGAGCCGCCCGTCGCCATCGCGTGAATTTCCGCCGTCACCCCGCGCACTTCGTGCAGCATCTGCGCCCCGGCTTCGGCCGGGTTGCGGTCGAACAGGCCATCGACGTCGGAGAGCAGCAGCACCGCATCGGCCCGCGCGGCTTGTGCCACGCGCGCGGCGAGCCGGTCGTTGTCGCCAAAACGGATTTCCTGCGTGGCGACGCTGTCATTCTCGTTGATCACCGGCACGGCGCCAGCGTCCATCAGCCGGGTCAGCGTGGCCGTGGCGTTGAGGTAGCGGCGGCGATCCTCAAGGTCTTCGAGCGTCAGCAGCAATTGCGCGGCGGTAAGCCCATGCGCGCCCAGCAGTTCGGCCCACAGCCCCGACAGCGCGATCTGGCCCACGGCAGCGGCGGCCTGTGCATCGGCGAGGCTGCCGCGCCCGCCCTTGTCGAGCTTGAGCGTCGCCGCTCCCAGCGCAATCGCGCCGGACGACACCACGATCACGTCTTGACCGCGCGCCCGCGCCGCGGCGATTTCGGTAACCAGCCCTTGCAGCCATTCGCGCCGTACGCCCTGCTTGCCGACCAGCAACGACGAGCCGACCTTGACCACCAGACGGGGGCAGGCCTTGGCATCGGCAAGGTCGGAAAGGCGCGCGATCTTCATCGCGGCGGGATTAGGCAAAATGCGCCGAGATGCAAGCGTTCCGGATCAGAGCGGCGACCACGGAGTGTCGTCGCTCTCTTCGCGCTCACCGGCAGGGCGCTCGGTAACAGTCGCGGCGGGCAAGTATTCGAGCACCGCGTCGAGCAGGGCGTCGAGGCCCTTGCCGGTCGCGCCCGAGATCGGAAACACGCGCTTGGCCCCTGCCGCCTTCAATTCCTTGACGAAGGCGCCGACCAGTTCCTTGTCGACCGTGTCGATCTTGTTGAGCGCGATCAGGCGCGGCTTTTCGTCCAGTCCCTCGCCATAGGCGGCCAGTTCGTCCTCGACGATTTCCAGCGCCTCCGCCGGGTCGGTGCCGTTCACGTCGATCAGGTGGATCAGCACGCGGCAGCGCTCGATATGGCCCAGGAACCGGTCACCCACGCCCGCGCCTTCGGCCGCGCCAGCGATCAGCCCGGGGATGTCAGCCAGCACGAATTCGCGGTTCTTGTGCCGCACCACGCCCAGCTGCGGGCGCAGTGTGGTGAAGGCATAGTCGCCCACCTTGGCCTTGGTGTTGGTGATCTGGTTGATGAAGGTGGACTTGCCCGCATTGGGCAGGCCGACCAGGCCCACGTCGGCCAGCAGCTTCAAGCGCAGCCAGACCCACAGTTCCTCGGTCGGCATGCCCGGCTGATGCTGGCGCGGGGCGCGATTGGTGCTGGTCTTGTAGCTGGCATTGCCGCGCCCGCCCAGCCCGCCTTCAAGCAGGGTCACGCGTTGGCCCGCCTCGGTGAGGTCAGCCAGTACCGTTTCGCGATCATCGTCGGAAATGACCTGCGTGCCCACAGGCACCTTGATTACCAGATCCTCGCCCGCCGCACCGTTGCGGTTCTTACCCGAACCATGGCCACCGCGCTGGGCCTTGAAGTGCTGGGTATAGCGAAAGTCGATCAGGGTATTGAGGCCCGCGACCGCTTCGAAAATGATATCGCCGCCCTTGCCGCCATTGCCGCCGTCCGGCCCGCCGTACTGGATGTATTTCTCACGCCGGAACGAGACCGCCCCAGGGCCGCCTGCGCCCGCGCGAACATAGATCTTGGCCTGGTCGAGAAAATGCATGGTGTTCTGAATGTCGCAAAGGTGGTCAGCGACAATCAGCCTACCACGTCGGGAAAGAAAAAGCGCTACTGGTGGAGCCGAGGGGGATCGAACCCCTGACCTCGTCATTGCGAACGACGCGCTCTCCCATCTGAGCTACGGCCCCGTTCCAGTGCGAGCGCGGAGCGACAATGCCGTCCCGCGAGAGCGGCTCCTTAGCGAAGAGGTGCCACTCATGAAAGAACAAATTTAGCAGCTGACGCGATCAATGCGTCGCGGGCGCGGACAAGGCCCCCTGTGGCTGCGGGCTGGCAGGCTTGGGCGCGTACTTGGCATCCCAGTTCGCGGCATCGCCAAGGTACTGCTCATAACTGCGGAAGAAGGTTTCGAACACGGAATCAAGCAGAGCCAGGCTGCGGGTCGAGAACGCCGTCAATTCGGCCGGCTTCACCGTGGTCGATTCGCGCGCCACGACCAGCGCGGCATCGCAAAAGTTCTGCAGCGTCGGCGGGTAGGCGTAGAAATTATAGACCTGCGTCATGTAGGCCTCGCGCGGGCGGATATAGCCGGCACCGTGCTTCTTCTTGAATTCGGCGTCGACCGTGGCGTTAGCGTTGGCAAGGCCCTTCTTCTGGATCTTGAGGAAGGTCTTGTAGCCGCTGAGGATCTCGGCATGCTCAGGCGACAGGCAGTTGAGCGCGGCGACGTTGTAGGCCGAGCGCAGATTCCACACGGTCTGCGCGGGCGAGATATGCGCGTTGATCGTGTTGCGAACCCCGTCGGGCCCCATGGTCGGCACAAACAGGCCGGCAGCCGCGCCCAGCGGCGGCATCGGGCGCGGCGGGATTACCACGACCGGCGGCGGGGGCGACGGGGGCGGCGGGGGCGGCGGGGTCGACTTCGGGCCACACGCGGCCAGGGCCGTGAGCATGACAGCGATCCCGCCCACCATTACCGACTTGCGAAACTGCGAACCCATTGCCTTCAAACCCTCATATTCCGGCAAAGCCGCGAAACTCACCAAACTGCCCCAAATCAAGGCTTCGTCGCAGCACTATACCGATTGCCGCGCAATGAAAATGCCCGGAGCACCGCTTGGCACTCCGGGCACGACATTCTGTGGTTGATTGTCGATCAGCGGCGATCGCCAAGGAACCGCAGCAGGTAAAGGAACATGTTGATGAAATCGAGGTAGAGGTTCAGCGCCCCCATCACGACTGCCTTGCCGGCAAAATCGGTACCGGCGACATAGGCATACTGTTCCTTGAGCTTCTGGGTGTCATAGGCGGTGAGCCCGGCGAAGATCAGCACGCCGATCACGCTGGTGGCCCAGTACAGCCCCGGCGACTTGAGCCAGAGGTTGAGCAGCGAGGCCACGATCAGGCCGATCAGGCCCATCAGGAAGAAGGTGCCCAAGCCCGACAGATCGCGCCCGGTGCTGTAGCCATAGAGGCTCAGCCCCGCGAAGGCCGCAGCGGTCGAGAAGAAGGCCACCGCGATCGAGCCGCCGGTATAGACGAGGAAGATCATCGACAGCGACAGGCCCATCGTTGCCGCGAAGGCCCAGAACAGGATCTGCAGCGTCGAGGTCTGCATGCGGTTGAGGCCAAAGCTCATCGCCAGGATAAAGCCCAGCGGCGCCAGCTGGATCACGAAACCCAACGGCGAGGTCATGAGCTGGAGCGCCATGCCCGAACGCGCGAACAGCATCGCGATGATGCCCGAAAGCAGCACGCCCGAAGCCATGTAGTTGTAAATCGCCAGCATGTGGCGACGCAGCCCTTCGTCACTCGAAACACCGCCAAACGAAATGCCATTCAGCGAAGGCGAGGCACCAAAGCCCGTGCCGGTGGGCTGCCGATCATTCCAGTCAGCCATCAGTCAAAACTCCTTGTCCGCCCCGCAATAGAGGCGATGAACGGAATATCGGGCTGAAAGCCCACGCTTTCAAGCAAAACACGACAAGGCTTCGTCGCAATTTGTATCAGCGCGCGGCGGCGGCCATTTCGGCATTGCGATCGCGTGAGGCGCGCAACGTCGCCAGCATAAGCTTGGCCAACGCGCCGCCTTCATCCAGCACGTCGAGTCCCTTTTGCGTCGAGCCGCCCGGACTGGCGACACGGCGGGCCAGTTCGGCGGGCGAATGCGGCGATGCGGCGGCAAGCTGCGCCGCGCCTTCCACCGTCGCCACGGCCAGCCGCCCGGCCTGCGCCGGATCGAGGCCCAACGCCGCCGCCCCGCTCGCCAGCGCATCGATGAAGCGGTAGACGAAACCCGGCCCGCAGCCCGCCAGCGCGGTGACCAGGTCAAATTCGCATTCCGCCGCCAGCCACTCGGGCGTACCGAGCGCCTCCATCAGCGCGGTAACCCCGGCGCGGCTGGCATCGTCCAGCCCTTCGTCGAACAGCGCGATGGGCGACTTGCCGATCGCGGCGGCAAGGTTCGGCATGATCCGCACCACTGCCCCCGCGCCCGGAAAGCGTGCCGCGAGGCTGGCAAGTTCAACCCCGGCGAGGATCGAGAACAGGATCGTGTCCGCCTTGAGCACAGGCGCGAGTAGCGGCGCGACATCGTCGAGCATCTGCGGCTTCACGCCAAGCAGCACGGCATCGAACCGTCGATCCTGCGGTACTTCGCGCAGCAGTTCGACCCCGGCGGGGGCGGCTTCGAGATAGGGATCGACCACGGTGAAGGTCTGCGGCGCGGCGCCATCGCGCAGCCATCCGGCGAGCATCGCCCCGCCCATGTTGCCGCAGCCGAAGATGAGGATCGAATTGAAGATCATGGGAAGGCTCCTGTCGGCCCCTCCCCTAATGCGCCGAAGCGGCGGTGGCTAGGCCCTCAGGCCTCTCCAGCAGCGTCGACCAGCGCGCTCGACAGGGCTTCCTGCGGGCTCTTGTCACCCCACAGCACGAACTGGAAGGCAGGATAGAAGCGGTCGCACTCTTCTACCGCGGCTTCCACCGCCACCTGTGCCTGGGCAAGGCTCAGCAGGCCCTCGTCGCCGAGCAGCAGGCCGTGGCGGTAAAGCAGCACGTTGCCGTTCGACCACAGATCGAAGTGACCGACCCAAAGCTGTTCGTTGACCATCGCCAGCAGCTCGAAGATCGCCGCGTTCTTGTCTTCGGGCACGCGGATGTCGGGCAGGCAGAGGAGCTGAAGTACATGATCCTCGCGCCGCCAGATGCCGCGCACGGTATAGCTGGCCCAGCTGCCCTTGATCTCACCCGAAATCTCGTCCTCGCCGACGAATTCACAGGGCCAGCCGCGCGCCTCGAACAGCGAGGCCAGCATATCCACCGGCGCCGCATCGTCATCGCGTTCGTAATCCCGGCTGTCTTGCATCATGCGGTCCACGAAGTGTCCTGTCGGTAACGAAGCGCGAAATTGCGCCCCGGTGCGAAGCGCCAAGTTGCGCAACGCCATGCTGGATGCGTCGGCAAGGGTGCGATGGACAATGAGGCGTTAACGGACGGCTGCGCAAAACTCGACAAGTCTGTTTACAAGGTGTGGAAAAGGGCTTCCACGTAGTTAACCCGCGGTCAGATCAGGGCAACGCGTCGACCACTTGCCCGGCCGGACTGGTCCAGATGAAGGCCCCGGTGTGGCCAGCCTTCTTCAGCTTCGCGATATAGGCATTGGCCGCAGCTTCGCTGTCGAATGGCCCGGTCAGCAGGCGGTTCGTCTGGCCCCAGGCACTGGTATAGCCCGTGCGGCCCTTGAACACCGCAGGATCGTCCTTGGCAAAACGGTTCCAGTCAAAGGCCAGCGCCTTCTTGTTCTTGCCGGTGGCGACCTGGACCCAGATACGGCTGGGATGGCTTGGTGCCTTGACTTGCTTGCCGTTCTTGCACTGGGTGTCCGAGGCCTTTGCAGCCTTGGCTCCCGCCTTGCTCGCGGTCTTGCCCTTGGCGCCGGTCTTGGCTTTGGACGGTGGCTCGGCGCACGGATCAAGCTTGGCATCCTTGGCCACCGGCTTGCCCTTGGCATCCTTTGCCGACTCCTTGGCCTTCGGATCTTTGGAATCGTTGACGGCCACTTCCTTGGCGGGCGGCGGAAGCTTGCGGACGTCGACCGCACCGGCAGCCGGCGCGGCCTCGACGCTTGGCTTGGAAAATTCGGCGAACACGTCTTCAAACCGCTCCGGCTTGGACTGGGGAGCGGCGTCGGAACGGGGCGCCGGCGGCGGCGCGGTTTGAGTCTGCGAGGTAGCAGTCTGCGGCGCCGCAACCTGGCTATTCGAAGCGGAAACCTGCTTTAGGTCGAAACCCGGAGCGGGGTTGGTATTCACGGGATCGATGGAGGCGAAACCGGGCGCGGCAGCCTGCTGCGCGGGCGGAGGCGTGGCCGGCTTCTGAGCGGCCTGAACCACCGGCTGCGTAGTGACCGCCGCAAGCTGGGTCTGGGCATTCGGTTGCTTCGCCGGCTCGTCAATCGCGGCAAGTTCAACCGGTTCGCCGTTCACTTCGCGGCCAACCTTGGGTTCGGGCGGAGCGACCGGCGGAGCCGCTTGCGGTTGGGCCTTGGCCTGCGTCGGCGCAGTCTTCTCGGTCGCGCGTCCCTTGGACTTGCCCTTCGTCTTGACAGGTTGCGACGCGGGCGCGACCGACGCAGCGCTCGCCAATGCCGGACGCGGGCGGGCATATTGCGCAACGCGCGGGTCATCGACCCCGACTTCCGCAGCGCGGGGAAAATGGCCGAGATTGCCGGCAGCCGCCTGTTGCGACGGGGTCAGGCGCGGCATGAAACGAAGGTATGCGCTGATCGCGGTGGCGCGGTCGGCAGGCAGGCTTTGCCGGGCGATACCTTCCGCCTCGTCAGCATAGCCCAGGATCGCGAGGCCGAATGCGCGGGTGCGCCAGGCCGCCTTGTCCTGCTTTTGCAGCAAGGGGGCGAGCGTGGTTTCCATGCCTCGCCGGTCGCCGCCGATCGCCATGCTCAGCGCAAGCCGCCGGACCGTCTCGTCACTGGGTGCGACGGCGAGCGATTCGCGGTAATAGCGCTGGGCGGTCTGGTTATCGCCGACCAGGTCATAGGCCAGACCCCGGTCAGCCAGCCGCGCCGGATCGATCGGGCCGTCCTTTTCCGCCTCGCTGAACAGCGGGATCGCCGTATAGGGATCGCGCTTGAGCACATAGGCCCCGGCCAGGCCCGCCTTGGCTTGCGCATTGCCGGGCGAAAGCGTGGCCGCGCGCTGGAAGAAGCCGATTGCCGCATCGACATCGCCCAGATCGAGCGAAGCCTTGCCCGCGTCGAGCAATGCGGCGATGTCGCGCGGGTCCTTGGCCAGCCGGTTGAGCGCGTCGTTGAGCTTCATGCTCTCGCCGCCGGGCACGCTTTGCACCACCGGCTGGCTCACCACCGGGACCGGCTTGGTCTGGGCCTGGACCGCAAGTGGCGCCGCGATCGCCCCGCCAAGCAGCACCGCGCCGCCGATCATCAGGCGCACGGGCAGACGGACAGGGCTCATCATTTCTTCCTTTAAATCCGCCGGTTGGCGCTTGGGTGGCTGCCGGTTAGACAGCCTTGCCTGAACATCGCCCGAACCGGCTTCGGGCAGAGCATCGGCCCTGCCCGAAACAGGATCACTGGTTGTTCTGGCGCCCGAGGAAACGCGGGATGCTGATCGAGGCGCCGCCCGTATCGTCGCCATCGTCGTCCTCGTCGTCGGACGAGGCGCGACCGCCGCGGGAAAGGTTGGCCATGCGCTCGAACAGGGTTGCCCCGCCGCCGCCAGGAGCACGCGGTGCACGCGGTGCACGCGGCGCGGCGCTGACGGGTTCGGCAGAGGTTGCCTCACCGCCAAGTTCACCGCCTTCATCGCCGCCGCTCACCAGGCTGCGGCGGCGTCCGGGCAGAGCGCCGGACCCGGAAACAGGCGCGTCTTCGTCGGCCAGGCGCGAAGCATCGAGCAGCAGTTCGTCGTCGCCGTCACCGCCTTCTTCCGCCTCGAACGACAGCTCAAGCGGCTCGCTCGCGTTGGCTTCGGCGGCGTCGGCCGCAGCTTCGGCCATATCCCAATCATCATCGTCCAGCGACGCGGGTGCAGATACGGGGGCCTCGGCCACAGGTTGGGGGGCGGCTTCCGCAACCGGTTCGGCCGCAGGCGCCGACGGGCGCTCGAACAGCGGCTCGGCGACCGGCGGAGCGGCCATCGGCGGACGCGCGGGTCCACGACCGGCACTGAAGCCGAGCGGACGGGCACTGGCTTCCTCGGCCTGCGATGCGCTCTGTTCGATCCCGGTCGCGACCACGGATACGCGGATCTTGCCGTCGAGATCGGGGTTAAAGGCGCTGCCCCAGATGATGTTCGCGTTGGGATCGACGAGTTCGCGAATATGGTTCGCGGCCTCGTCGACTTCGAGCAGCTTCATGTCCTCGCCGCCGATGATCGAAATGATGACGCCCTTCGCGCCCTGCATCGAGACGCCATCGAGCAGCGGGTTGGCAATCGCCTTTTCGGCGGCCTCGAGCGCGCGGTTTTCACCGCTACCCTCACCCGTGCCCATCATCGCCTTGCCCATTTCGGCCATGACCGAGCGGACGTCGGCAAAGTCGAGGTTGATGAGGCCCGGCATAACCATCAGGTCGGTGATCGAGCGCACGCCCTGCTGCAGCACTTCGTCGGCCAGCTGGAAGGCTTCCTTGAAGGTCGTTTCCGCCTTGGCCACCAGGAACAGGTTCTGGTTGGGGATGACGATCAGCGTGTCGACGTGCTTCTGCAGCTCCTCGATGCCAGCCTCGGCGGCGCGCATCCGGCGCGTGCCTTCGAACAGGAACGGCTTGGTCACGACGCCAACGGTCAGCACGCCCTTGTCGCGCGCAGCCTTCGCCACCACGGGGGCCGCGCCGGTGCCGGTGCCGCCACCCATGCCGGCAGCGATGAAGCACATGTGCACGCCTTCCAGCGCGCGGTCGATCAGTGCCATGCTTTCTTCAGCAGCGGCCCGGCCAACTTCGGGACGGGCGCCCGCACCCAGCCCTTGCGTGATTTCCGCGCCGAGCTGGATCCGGTGCTCGGCAATCGCGTTGTTCAGCGCCTGGGCATCGGTATTGGCGACGACGAAATCGACACCTTCGATCCCGGCGGAGATCATGTTGGCGATCGCGTTGCCGCCAGCGCCGCCAACGCCAATCACGGTGATCCGAGGGCGCAGCTCTTCAACAGCTGGCGGTCCGATATTGATGCTCATGGCGCTCTCCTGTCCGTCGCGCGAATGCAATAAATGGTATTATTAACCTACTTGCACCGATAGAATCGGCGAATCAAAGCTTATCACCCGTGTTGTCCACAGCCGACCATCGCGCTGACGGCACTGCGAACATCAGAAATACTCCCGCACGGCGCGGTAGAGCCGGTCGACCAGGGCGAAACCCTTATATTTGAACGTCAGGGTATAGCTCGGCCCGATCGAGCGGATGTCGATCGGATCGGCTGCCGCATAGAGCACCAGCCCGGCCAGCGTCGAAAAACCCGGCGTGGCATGGGCTTCGGGCAGACCCTTCACGTGGCTCGGCTTGCCCACGCGCACCGGCTTGCCCAGCGCGGCCTGGGCATAGTCCGCCAGCCCCGCAAGTTCCGCACCGCCGCCGGTCAGCACGACCAGTTGCCCGCGCTGGCCGGTAAAGCCCAGCCCCTTCAGCGCGCGCGACACTTCGTCCATCAGCCGTCCGAGCTGGGCGGTGATGACCGAGACGAGTTCCGCGCGCGGCACGCGGTTCTTGTCATCCGCATGACGCGCCGCCGGACCGGAGCCCTCTTCGCCGGGCGCATTCACGGGGATCATTTCGCGGTGATCCGCCGGGCTTGCGATCGCCGAACCGTGGACGCATTTCAGCCGCTCGGCCTGAAACCGGCGGATGCCAAAGGCGCTGGCGATGGCATCGGTGATGTCGCCCGAACCGATCGGGATCGTCACCAGCCCCAGCAGCATTCCCGCTGCATAGACCGAAACGTTGGTTACCTCCCCGCCGAATTCGACCAGCGCCACGCCCAGTTCGCGCTCTTCGGCGGACAGGCAGGCATAGCCGGCCGCGATTGGCGAAGCCACGACGGCCTCAACCTCGAGGTGGGCGTTCTGCACCGCTTCGGTGATGTTGCGGATCGGCGCGCCGTCGGCCAGCATAACGTGAATATCGACGCCCAGGCGTTCGGCGTGGAGCCCCTTGGGATCAGACACCCCGTCCGCGCCGTCGAGCGTATAGTGCGCGGGCTGCGCGTGGAGCACCATGCGCCCGTCGGGCTGGATCACATCGCGCGCGGAAACAAGCAAGTGCTCGACATCGTCCTGTTCGATCCGGCGTCCGCCGATATCGACCTCAACCTGCGCGACTTGGCTGGCGAGCCCTGCCCCCGAGGCCCCGATCCACACGCTCTTGACGGCGACATTGGCCATCTTTTCGGCCCGCTCGACCGCGTCGCGCACGGCATAGGTCGCGGCCTGCATGTCGGTGACATAGCCGCGCTTGACCCCCTGCGCGGCGCGGTGGCCAGAGCCGAGCACGACCATTTCACCCGTCTCCGAAACCCCGGCGACCATCGCCGAGATGCGAAACGAGCCGATGTTCACGGCAGCAAATGTGCGGGCAATTCGCGGCGGCGCCATCAGTCCTGCCCTGCCTTGGCCGGCTTGGTCTCAGCCTGCTTTTCGGTGCCGGTCTTGGCCTCGGCTTTGGCTGCTGCTTCCTTCTTGCTGATTTCGGCAACGGCAGCGGTATTGGCGGTCTGCTGTTCGACCGGATCGGTCCTGCCAGGAACACGCAAGTACACGCGATCGGGCGCGCGCATGTCGAAAGCCACGACCTTGCCGCCGAGCAGGCGGTTGGTCCCGTCGAGACGGGCGAAGGTCATCAGCGCCTTGTGCGATTGCGCCTCGCCCTGCGGCAGGGCCAGCACCTGCCCCGTCTTGAACTTCAGATTCCAGCGGCGGTTGCCGACCCATTCGGCCTCGGCCACCTGCGGTTTCAGCGCCGGCGCGGCATCGAGTAGCGCAGCGAGCGCCTCGACCTGCTGGCCTGCGCCGGATCCGGAAATCACCAACTTGCCTTTGGCCCGTTCCGGCGCGACGACTTCGAGTTCGGTGCCCTTGGCATCGATCAGCACCAGCCGATCGACCTTCCTGAGCACCGCCACGGGCTTGCGCTCGACGATATCGATCACCAGCGTATCGGGAAGCTGGCGCGAAACCCGCGCATCCTCAACCCATGAAAGGCTCATCAACCGATCCCGCACCGCATCGAGATCGAGGAACGGCATGGCCCGGCGGTTGTCCGCAAGTGCGAGCTCGTAAACCTTGAGTTCGTTGAGGTTCTTGGTCCCACGAACCGAGATATTGCGAACTTCGAAGCCAGCATTGCCGGAAATTACGGCAAGTTGCTGCTGCGCCATCAGCGGCAGGCCGGCAAAGCTCGCGACTATCCAGGCCAGCGCCACCGCACCGCCCAGGATCATGGCCAGGAACAACCGGTGGAGCTGCGCTTCGCTGAGCGGCACCCAGCTCATCGCCGCATCGACCGCGCTGCCGGTCTTCGCCTTGGCCACGCGGACCTGCCGCGCCTTGCCCTGGGCCGCTGCCGCCTTGCGAACGCTCTTGCCGCCGCGCTTGATCGTCTGGCTCATTGCGCCCCCCGCTTATCCGCTGCCTGCTTGTCTGCCAACGCCTCGGCGATGATCGCCTCGACCAACTCGCCATAGCTCATGCCGAGGTGCTTCGCCTGTTCCGGCACCAGGCTGAGCGGCGTCATCCCCGGCTGGGTGTTGGTTTCGAGCACGAACAGCCCTTCGACCCCGCGCTCGTCATCCCAGCGGAAGTCGGTGCGACTGCAGCCCTTGCAGCCCAGCAGCTGGTGCGCGCGCAGGGCGAGATCGAGGCAAGCCTTGGTGATTTCATCGGGGATCTCGGCCGGGCAGATGTGCTCGGTCATGCCCTCGGTGTACTTGGCGTCGAAATCGTAGAAGCCCGACTTGGGCTTGAGCTCGGTGACCATCAGCGCGCGCGGGCCATCAGCCCCGCCCATCACCGCAGTGGTCAGTTCGCGCCCGCGGATGAAGGGTTCGGCCAGCAGCTTGTCGAATTCCTGCCAAGGCCCCTTGGCATCGCGGCTGATCGGGTTGCCATAGTTGCCTTCCGCCGTGACGATCGCCACGCCCACCGACGAGCCTTCGTTGACCGGCTTCAGCACATAGGGCCGCGCCAGCGGATCGCGCTCGAAGATTTCCTCGGACGTCACGATCCGCCCGCCGGGCATCGGGATGCCGTGAGGAACGAGCGCCTGCTTGGTCAGTTCCTTGTCGATCGCGATGACCGAGGTGACCATGCCCGAATGGGTATAGGTCAGCCCCATCAGGTCCATCATGCCCTGCACCGAGCCATCCTCACCGGGCGAGCCGTGGAGCGCGTTGAACACCACGTCCGGCGCGGCTTCGGCCAGGCGCTGGGCCACATCGCGGCCCATGTCGATCCGGGTCACCTTGTGTCCGCGCTCTTCCAGCGCCTTGGCCACGCCTTCCCCGCTCATCAGCGAAACCGGCCGTTCGCTGGACCAGCCGCCCATCAGGACCGCGACATGAAGCTTCGGAAGGCTCACTTGGACTTACCTACTCTCTGAATTTCCCATTCGAGCGTCACGCCCGACTTTGCCTTGACCCGGCGGCGCACTTCCTCGCCCAGTTCCTCGATGTCGGCGCTGGTCGCCTCGCCCAGGTTGAGCAGGAAGTTGCAGTGCTTTTCGCTGACCTGCGCCCCGCCGACGGTAAGCCCGCGGCAGCCCGCCGCATCGACCAGTTCCCAGGCCTTGTGGCCTTCGGGATTCTTGAAGGTCGATCCGCCGGTCTTACTGCGCAGCGGCTGCGATGCTTCGCGGCTGGCGGAAATGCGGTCCATCTCGGCCTGGATGTCTTCGGCCTTGCCGGGACGCCCCTTGAACCGCGCGCCGACCACGATCGCGCCGTCGGGCAGTTCGCTGTGGCGATAGGTATAGTGCAGCTCTGCCACCGGCAGGGTGTGCAGGCTGCCATCGCGCAGCACCACGTCGCAGTCGACCAAAATGTCCTTCACTTCGCCGCCATAGGCGCCGCCGTTCATCCGCACGAAGCCGCCGACCGTGCCGGGGATCGAACGCAGGAATTCCAGCCCCGCAATATCGTTGTCGCGCGCGGTCGAGGAAACGAGGATACCCGAGGCCCCCGCCCCGCAATCGAGCGTCAGATCGGCGCATTGCGTCACCTTGGAGAAGGCCTTGCCAAGCCGCACCACCACGCCCGGCACTCCGCCATCGCGCACGATCATGTTGGAGCCGAGGCCCAGCGCCATGACCGGCACGGAGGGATCAAGCTCGCGCAGGAAGGCCTGCAGATCGGCGACGTCCTTCGGCTCGAACAGCCACTCGGCCGCGCCGCCGGACTTGAACCAGACGAGCGGCGCCAGCGGGGCATTGGGGGTCAGCTTGCCCGCGGTCTGGGGAAGCGTGGCTGCGTTCACCCGCCCCTCCGCTGGAAAGCGATGGCTTCGGCGAGGCCGCCCGCCCATTTGGTAATGTCGCCGGCGCCAAGGCAGACGACCATGTCGCCCGGCTGGGCCGTTTCGGCCAGCGCGCGGGCCAGCGCGTCCGGGCCTTCGATTACCTGCGCGCTGCGGTGGCCGCGCGCCTTCATGCCGGCAACCATCGCGGCGGAATCGACGCCTTCGATCGGCTGCTCGCCGGCCGGATAGACCGGGGCGGCATAGACCACATCGGCATCGTTGAAGGCGGCCGAAAAGTCATCCATGTGATCGCGCAGGCGGGTGAAGCGGTGCGGCTGGACCACGGCGATGACTCGGCCCTTCACCCCTTCGCGGGCGGCAGCCAGCACGGCGCGGATTTCGACCGGGTGGTGGCCGTAATCGTCGATGATCGTCACGCCATCGACCTCGCCCACCTTGGTGAAGCGGCGCTTAACCCCGCCGAACTTGGCAAAGCCGGTGCGGATCACATCGTCCGGCACGCCCATTTCCACCGCCACGGCAATCGCCGCGAGCGAATTCTGAACGTTGTGGCGGCCCGGCATCGGCAGTTCGATGCCCTCGATCCGGCGGAAGCTGCCGTCACGCTGGCGCAGCACCGCGTCGAACCGGTTGCCGCCGGGGAACGGAGTGACGTTCTCACCGCGCACGTCGGCCTGGGCGGAATAGCCATAGGTCACCACGCGGCGGTCGCGCACCTTGGCGATCACGGCCTGGACTTCGGGGTGATCAATGCACAGCACCGCGCAGCCATAGAAGGGCACGTTCTCGATGAATTCGACGAAGGCGTCCTTGATCGCGTCGAAGCTGCCGTAATGGTCGAGATGCTCCGGGTCGATATTGGTGACAATCGCGATCGTGCCGTCGAGCCGCAGGAACGAACCGTCGCTCTCATCCGCCTCGACCACCATCCATTCGCTTTCGCCAAGCCGCGCGTTGGAGCCGTAGGAGTTGATGATCCCGCCGTTGATCACGGTCGGGTCCACCCCGCCAGCATCGAGCAGGGCGGCGACGAGCGAGGTCGTGGTGGTCTTGCCGTGGGTGCCGGCGACCGCCACCGTGCGCTTCAGGCGCATCAGTTCGGCCAGCATTTCCGCGCGGCGCACCACCGGTACTCGGTGTTCGAGCGCGGCGGCGACTTCGGGATTGGTCCGGCGAACGGCGGTGGAAGTCACCACCACGGCGGCATCGCCCAGGTTTTCGGCGGTATGGCCGATCATCACCTTGATCCCGCGCGCGCGCAGCCCTTCGACGACATAGCCTTCGGCAATGTCGCTGCCTTGCACCTTGTATCCCAGGTTGTGCATCACCTCGGCAATGCCGGACATGCCGATCCCGCCGATCCCGACGAAGTGGATCGTGCCGATATCGGTCGGCATCCGCCCGCCGGGCGCGGAGGAGAGCGCGGTCTTCATGCGAGTTGCTCCTGAGAGCTGGCTTCAACTTCGCTCGCGACGCGGATCACGTCCATCAGCGGGGTACCGCCAAAGCCTTCGACGAGGTCGGCAAGATCGCTGGCGGCATTGGGATAACCGCAGTTCCATGCGGCATGGGCGGCGGTTGCCAGGGTTTCGGGGTTCATCGCAATCGCCTGGATCTGCTTGGCGAGTTCGCTGGGCGTGAACCGGTCCTGCCGGATCATCCGCGCGCCGCCAGCAGCGGCGATCTCGCCGGTGTTGAACGCCTGATGGTCGTCGGTCGCGATCGGCAGCGGGACGAGGATCGCGGGGCGGCCAACGGCGGTCAGTTCGGCCACGGTCGAAGCCCCGGCGCGGCCGATGAACAGGTGCGCATCGGCAAGGCGGGTGGCCATGTCTTCGAAATAGGTGCCAAGTTCCGCCGGAATGTCATGGGCGGCATAGCGCGCACGCACCGCCTCGATATCTTCGGGGCGGCACTGCTGGGTGACCTGCAGGCGGCTGCGCAGCGCAGGCGGCAGCATGGCAAGGCCATCGGGCACCACATCGGACAGGACCGAGGCGCCCTGGCTGCCACCGGTGACCAGCACCCGCAGCAAACCATCCGCACTGAAGGCCGGGAACGGCTGCTCGCGCAGCGCCAGAACTTCGGCGCGAACCGGATTGCCGACGAGATGGGTCTTGGCGAGGTGCCTGGGCTTCAGCCGCTCAACCTCGCGATAGGACGTTGCGATCGCATCGACCCGGCCCGCGAGGAACCGGTTGACCCGGCCCAGTACCGCGTTCTGCTCGTGGATCACGCTGGGGATCTTTGCCGAGGTCGCCGCCCACAGCGCCGGGAAGGCGGGATAGCCGCCAAACCCGATCACTGCCGAGGGCTGGAAACTTTCGAACAGGCGCAGCGCCATGCGCTTGCCTTCAAGGATTGCCCCGATGCCCCTCGGCCAATGCAGAGGGTTTTTGCCGATCCGTCCGGCGGGCAGGACATGGCTGACCAGAAACGAGGGCTTGCCCGGCAGCTTCGCGCCGCGCTCGTCCGTGATCAGCGCAACGTGGTGGCCGCGCCGCTCAAGCTCCGCCGCCAGCGCGAAGGCGGGGATCAGGTGCCCACCGGTACCGCCAGCGGCGAGCACGTAGTGACGGCTCGCCCCGCTCATTGCACCAGCCCCAGGTCGCGCAGGGTAAAGCCCTCGCGCTTGAGGAACGGGTTGCGGCGGGTGATCGCGAGCAGGAAGCCCACGCCCAGGCACAGCGCGATGGTGGAGGAGCCACCATAGGAAATCAGCGGCAGGGTCATGCCTTTCGAGGGAAACAGCTGAAGGTTGACGAGGATGTTGATGAAGGCCTGTCCTCCAAGCTGGGCAGTCAGGCCCGCCGCCGCAAGGGTGGTGAACAGATCTTCTTCATCGAGCAGGCGCAAGAGCACGCGCAGCACGATGGCCAGGTAGAGGATCACGATTATCGCGCAAACGATCAGGCCGAACTCTTCCCCGATGACCGAGAAGATATAGTCGGTGTGCGCCTCGGGCAGGCCGAACTTGCGCGTACCCAGCCACAGCCCGCTGCCGGTCCAGCCGCCCGCCAGCAGTGTGCGCTCCGCCAGGTCGACCTGATCGAACGCCGTGCCGCCGCCCAGGAACGCGTCAATGCGGTGGCGGGCGTTGTCATAGAAGGTATAGGCCGCGATCAGCCCGATCACGCCCGCCGCGCCCGCCGCCGCGATGCGCTTTACCGGGATGCCCGACATCAGGATCATCACGAACCACACGCCGACGAACAGCACGGTCGAACCGAAATCCGGCTGAAGCATCAGCAGCGCCCCGATCAGGCCCATCAGCGCGGTTGAGATCGCGATTACCGGCAAGTTCGGATCGCGCACCCGCCAGCTCAGCACCCAAGCAATCGAGATCGCGAAAGCGGGCTTCAGGAATTCCGACGGTTGCAGCGAGATGCCAAGGTTGAGCCAGCGTTTTGCGCCATTGACCGAAGATCCGACCACGGGAACCAGCATAAGCCCGATCAGCATCGCAAAGCCCAGCAAGATCCCCACCCTGCGCGCCATTTCGCGTGGCAACATCGAAGCGCCGAACATCGCGATCAAACCCAGAAACTGCCAGCGCAGGTGGATATAGAAAAAGTGCAAGTCGTCGAGCTTCACCGCCGAGGTGGAAAGGCGCCGCGCGCTGGCCGGGCTCGATGCCGCGACTGCCGCCGCGCCGATCCCCATCAGCGCCAGCACCAGCACCAGCAACACGCGGTCGATCTCGCGCCACCAGATACCCAGCTCGCTGCGGCGGGTACGGCGCATCTTGGCCGCACTGGTGGCGTTGCCTGCGCGCGGAACATAGGGCGGGTGGGTTGCCATCAGCAGGGCCTTCCCGTGGCCATATCCTGATCGGGGCTTAGCAGCGCCTGAACGATCTGGCGGAAACTGTCGCCGCGCGCCTCGAAATCGCGGAACTGATCGAAGCTGGCACAGGCCGGCGAGAGCAGCACGATGTCGCCGGGCCTGGCCGCGGCCTTGGCCTGTTGGATCGCGTCGCACATCATTTCGCTGCGCGTTACCGGGACATGGGGCTGGAGCAGTTCGGCAAACAGCGGCCCGGCATCGCCGATCGTGTAGGCCGCCGCGACGTTGCCGAAGTAGGGCGCACATTCGTCAAGGTCGTCGCCCTTGGGCAGGCCGCCAACGATCCAGTGAATCCGGCGATGATCGGTCGGCGGAAAGGCCGCGAGCGCAGGGGCGGTCGAGGCGGGATTGGTGGCCTTGCTGTCGTTGATGTAGAGGACGCCGTCCGCCTCGGCCACGCGTTCCATCCGGTGCGGCAGCCCCCGGAACGTCGCCAGGGCCGGGCGCCATTGCATCGGCGTTAGCCCCAGGCCTTCCGCAATCGCCACGGCGACGGCGGCATTCTGCAGATTGTGCGGCCCTTGCAGCGATGGCCAGTCAGCCTGCGACTGAAGCAAGTCCTTGCCATCGACGCTGCGCACCCGCCATTGTTCGCGCCGCACCATTTCGCGCGCCGCAATCGCGCGGGTTTCCGCATCGCCGGTGCCGAACACGGCAATCTGGTCCGCGCGCTGCATCGCGAAGAGGCGCGCCTTCGACGCGACATAGGCCATGAAGCCGTCATAGCGATCGAGGTGATCGGGGGTCACATTGAGGAGCGCGGCGACGTCGCTTTCCAGGCTGAAGGTCAGATCCAGCTGATAGCTCGACAATTCGAGCACATAGACTCCGCCCGCATCGAGCGGCTTTTGCGACAGGATCGGCAGGCCGATGTTACCGCCCATCCGCGTCGGCACCGCGGCCGATTGCAGGATGTGGTGAACCAGCGCCGTAGTCGTCGACTTGCCGTTGGTCCCGGTAATGCCCACTACGCGGTGAGCGGGCAGGTTCGGCCGTGCAAGCGCGAACAGCTCGATATCGCCAATCACCGGCACACCCGCACTGGCGGCATGGGCCGCGATCGGATGCTTGTTGAGCGGAACGCCCGGCGAAACCACGACCCCGTCGAACCCGGCCAGATCGATCCCCAGCGGATCGGCCAGTTCGACCCCGCGCTGCTCCAGCCCGCGGCGCGGCTCCTCGCGGCTGTCCCAGGCGGTGACATGGGCGCCGCTGGCAAGCAGGCTCTCCACCGTCGCCATCCCGGAGCGGGCGAGGCCAAGGACGGCATAACGCTTGCCGGCAAAGGCGGGAGAGGTGATCATCTGAGCTTGAGCGTCGAAAGTCCGATTAGGGCCAGCACGATCGACACGATCCAGAAGCGGATCACGACGGTCGATTCCTTCCAGCCGAGCTGTTCGAAATGGTGGTGGATCGGCGCCATCTTGAAGACGCGCTTGCCCGTGCGCTTGTAGACCGCGACCTGGATGATCACCGATGCGGTTTCCATCACGAACAGGCCGCCCACAATCAGCAGCACGATTTCATGGTGCGAAGCGACCGCGATCGCGCCGAGTGCGCCGCCGAGGGCAAGGCTGCCCGTATCGCCCATGAACACGGCGGCAGGCGGGGCGTTGAACCACAGGAAGGCGAGGCAGGCCCCCATGATCGCGGCGCAGAGAATTGCGAGATCACCCGCGCGCGGCACGTGAGGAATGCCAAGGTAGGCGGAAAAGTCGGCGCGGCCAGCGAGATAGGCGATCACCGCAAACGCGGCGGCGGCGATCACCACCGGCATGGTCGCCAGCCCGTCGAGCCCGTCGGTAAGGTTCACCGCGTTGCCGAAACCAACCATCACGACCGCCGCAAAGACATAGTAGAACGGCCCCAGCGGGATGTAGCGATCGCTCAGGAAGGGCACGTAAAGGTTGGTCGAAACCTGGCTGACGATGATCCACGCCGCCACGCCGGCAACCGCGAATTCGCCCAGCAGGCGGGCCTTGCTCGATACCCCGGCGGTGCTGCGCTTCTTGACCTTGTCGTAATCGTCCAGGAACCCGATCAGGCCGAACCCGCCGGTCACGGCAAGGCAAGCCCAGACGAAGGGATTGGTCAGGTCCATCCACAGCAGCATCGAGATAACCAGGCTGATCAGGATCATCAGCCCGCCCATGGTCGGCGTGCCGCGCTTGGCGAGGTGGCTCTGCGGCCCATCCTCGCGGATCGGCTGGCCCTTGCCCTGGCGCACGCGCAGCATGTTGATGAAGCGAGGGCCGATCAACAGCCCGATGATCAGCGCAGTCATCAGCGCCGCGCCCGCCCGGAAGGTCTGGTAGCGGATGAGGTTCGCGAGACCCTCGAAATGAAAATAATGCGCGATCAGGTACAACATTCCTGATCCTAACCTTCCTGCTTGGCGAGCGCGGCAACCACTGCCCCGAGCCCCACCGAATTCGACCCCTTGACGAGGATCACGTCACCGCTTGCCACGCCCAACGCCTGAAGCGCTTGGAGCGCTTCGGAGGCCTTGCCGCAATGCGCGAAGCTGGTGCCCTTGCCAAGCGCGCCGGGGCCCGATTTCCCCAGTTCCTCGGCCAGAAATCGCATCTCGTCGCCAACCATGATCAGATGATCGACTTTTGCCGCCAAGATCGGCTCGGCCAGGGCGGCGTGAAACGCCGGGGCAAAGTCGCCCAGCTCCTTCATCGCGCCGAGCACGGCGATGCGCCGCGCGGCCCGCGTTGCGCCCAGCTGGGCCAGGGTGGCGCGCATCGAGGCCGGATTGGCGTTGTAGCTCTCGTCGATCAGCAGCGCACTGCCGCCGCCCTTGATCGCCAGCTCGGTTCGCGCGCCCCGCCCCTTGAGACCTTCCATCTCGGCAAGCGCAAGGCCCGCCGCGCCAAGATCGCCGCCGGCCGCGCGCACTGCAGCCATGACGCAGAGCGAATTGGCGATCCAATGCTCACCCGGTGCGGCAACGGTATAGCACACCCGCCGTTCACCGAGGTCTGCAGTCACCAGCGAGCCGCCACCGGGCGCGGCAACCGCGTCCAGCAGCCGGACATCGGCATGCGGGGCACTGCCAAAGGAAACGACCTTCGCGCCGGCCGCCAGCGCGGCATCGCGCAGGCGCGCGAAGTGCGGGCTATCGGCCGGGATCACCGCCGTGCCGCCGGGCTGCAGGCCGCTGAAGATTTCCGCCTTGGCGTCGGCAATGGCTTCTTCGCTGCCCAAGTTCTCGATATGGGCAGGCGCGATGGTGGTTATGACGGCCACATGCGGACGAACTTGCGCAGTCAAAGCAGTGATTTCGCCGGCATGGTTCATGCCCATTTCGAACACGCCGAAGCGCGTCCGCGCCGCCATCCGCGAAAGGCTGAGCGGCACACCGACATGGTTGTTGTAGCTCTTGACCGAGCGATGCGCCTTGCCCCTGCTCGAGCGGTCGAGCGCGGCGAAGATCGCTTCCTTGACCCCGGTCTTGCCGACTGATCCGGTCACCCCGATCACGGTCGCATCGGCGCGTTCGCGCGCGGCCTTGGCAAGAAGCTCAAGCGCCCTTGAGGTATCCTTGACCAGGATGTGCGGCCCGTCGACCGGACGATCGACCACCACCGCGGCTGCGCCCTTCTGAAACGCCATCGGTACGAAGCGGTGCCCGTCCATCGCCTCGCCCTTGAGCGCGAAGAACAGGTCCCCCTCGATCACGTCGCGGCTGTCGATTTCCACCCCGGCGACCTGGAATTCACCCACGGCCACCCCGTCCATCGCCCGCGCGAGCGAGACCGCATTCCACAGCGCCAGGCCCAGCGCGTCTTCGGGTTCAGTCGGCCAGTCAAGGATGCGGAACGGGGCATTCATGCGGCACACTCCCTCGCAACGGTAACATCGTCAAACGGCAGGACGCGGCAGTTCTCTCCCGCGCCGATGATCTGGCCCTGCTCGTGGCCCTTGCCGGCCACCAGCACGATATCGTCTTTGCCCGCCAGCGCGATCGCGGCGGCAATCGCCGCGCGGCGCTCGCTCACTTCGCGCAAGGCTTCGGCCCCGCCAGCCAGCACGGCCGCGCGGATCAGCGCGGGGTCTTCGCCGCGCGGATTGTCATCGGTGACGATCCCGATTTCCGCCTGGCTCGCCACCACGCGGCCCATTTCGGGGCGCTTGCCGGCATCGCGGTCGCCGCCCGCGCCGAACACCACGATCAGGCGGCCAGCGCAATGCGGGCGCAACGCGGCGATGGCGGCCTCAAGGGCGTCGGGCGTATGGGCATAGTCGACATAGACCGGTGCGCCCGCATGGGTGATCGCGGCGCGTTCCAGCCGCCCGCGCACCGGCTGCAAGCGGGAAAGTGCATCGAACACCTGCGCCGCCTCGCCCCCGCTGGCCAGCACCAGCCCCGCCGATACAAGCGCGTTAGCGGCCTGATAGGCCCCGATCAGCGGCAGGTTAAGCTTGATCGCCCGGCCGGCGAACTCGACCTCGAGCACTTGCCCAAGCTGGCCCGGCGTGCGCGAGGTCAGGCGAATGCCATCGGCGTCGGCGCCCTCGCCCACGGTGATCAGCCGCAGCCCGCGCGCCCTGGCATGGCCGATCGCGCGGGCGGACCATTCGTCGTCCGTCCAGATCACCGCCGCACCGTCAGCTTCGACCACTTCGTCGAACAGCCGCATCTTGGCCGCGAAGTAGTCGTCCATGTCCTTGTGGTAATCGAGGTGGTCGCGAGAAAGGTTGGTGAAGGCCCCGGCCATGACCGCCACACCTTCGTTGCGATACTGCGACAGGCCGTGGCTCGACGCCTCGAAGGCAACATGGGTCACTCCTTCGCGCGCCAGTCCGTGTAGGTTGGCAAGGAAGGTGACTATGTCGGGCGTGGTCAGGCCCGTCGAAACGCTTTCGTCGGCCGTGGTGATTCCCAGCGTGCCGATCGACGCGGCGCGGAAGCCGGCCATGCGCCAGATCTGGCGGACCATCTCGACGGTCGAGGTCTTGCCGTTGGTTCCGGTGACCGCGACGATGGTTTCGGGAACCGGCGTAAAGAACTGCGCGGCAAGGCGCGCGAAGGTCTGGCGGGGATTGGCCGAAACGATGTGCACCGCGCCTTCGACCCTGGCTTCGGCCCGCGCGACCACGGCGACGGCCCCGGCGTGGATCGCGGCCGGAATGAAGTCCTCGCCATTCACGGCCGTGCCCTGGAACGCGCCAAACACGGTGCCGGGGGCAACCTTGCGGTTGTCGATGGCAAAGCCGGCGACCGCCGCGTCAACGCCAGCGGGCAGCGCGATGCCCGCGCCCCGCGCCAGCGCGGCGAGCCTCATTCTCCTTCCCCGCTCGCGATCAGCGGGGCGAGATCGGAAATGTCGACGTCGCGGGTATCATCAGGCATGACGCCCAGCAGGGGGCCGATGCGCGGCACGACGCGTCCGACCACGGGGGCCGCATTCCAGGCGGCTGTGCGCTGCCCGGAGGTGGCAACCGTGCCCTGCGGTTCGTCGAGCATGACCACCACGACATAGCGCGGATGATCCATCGGGAAGGCCGAAGCGAAAGTGGCGATCAGCGAGGTGCGGCGATAGCCGCCAGCGCCGGGCTTTTCGGCCGAACCAGTCTTGCCGCCAACGCGAAAGCCCGCGGCATTGGCCTTCTTGCCCGTGCCAACATCGACGATCAGGCGCAGCAACTGCCGCATCCGCGCGCTGGTCGAGGCCTTGAACACGCGCCGACCTGGCACGACCTGGCCCGGTTCGACCTTCTGCAAGGTTGCCGGATGCCACACGCCGCCGTTGACGAGGGCCGCATAGGCGCTGGCGAGATGCAGCGGGGTCATCGCCACGCCATGCCCGAACGACACGGTCATGGTCGTAATGCGCGACCAGTCGCCCTTGGGCCAGATCGGAAAGCCGCGCGCGGGCAATTCGATGGTCGGACGTTCATTGATCCCGAGCGCGCGCATGGTCGCGCTGAGCCGCGCCCCGCCCAGTTCGTCGCCAACCTGCGCCGTGACGATGTTCGAGGAGTGGATCAGCGCCTCGGGAATGTTGAGCGATGCGCCGAAATTGTGGCTGTCACGAATCTGGAAGCCACCGATGGCAAGCGGCCGATCGGATTGATAGCGCTTGGACAGGTCGGTCACCACGCCCGCGTCGATCGCGGAGGCGACGGTGATCGGCTTGACCACCGAGCCCAGTTCGTAAACCTGGTTGGTCACGCGGTTGAAGATGTTGGCCTCGCCCGCGCGGTCGATCAGGTTGGGGTTGAACGAAGGCAACGATGCCAGCGCGAGCACTTCACCGGTATCGACGTCGAGGATGATCCCGGCCGCGCCCTTGGCGTTCGATTCCATCATCCCCTTGGAGAGTTCGTCTTCAAGCGCGCCCTGCACGCGGGTGTCGATCGAAAGCACGGCCGGCACGCCGCGGTTGTTGGGATCGGTCAGGCGCTTGTCGAACACCTCTTCCATGCCAACATGGCCGTGCCCGTCGGCGCCGACGAAGCCCAGCACGTGGGCCGCCATCGAACCTTGCGGATAATAGCGTTCCGTCTCGCGCGGGAATTCCAGCGCGGGTTCGCCCAGCAGGTGAATCTTGTTTGCGTCTTCCGGCAGGATGCGACGGCGCAGATAGCCCGGGCGGCCATCCGCGAGGCGCTGGGTCAACTGGTCGACGTCCATGTCCGGGAAGATCGCCACCAGCTGCTCGGCCACCTGCCGCGCCGAATGCACCAGCGGCGGGCCATTGCCGCCCAGTGCCGCCGGGTTGTACCACAGCGAATAGGCAGGGAAGGCGCGGGCCAAAGGCACGCCGTTGCGATCGACGATGTCGGCGCGCGCGGGCATCAGCGCCGCCGCCATGTCGCGGTTGGTCGAACCGACCTCGAACAGGCCAAGGAAGGCAATCCGCACCAGCGCCATCATCGCCACCAGGGCAAAGCCGGCCACCACCCACAACACGCGCCACTTCGCCATCAACAGCGTGCGCTGCCGGACGTTGACCAGTTCGCCCCGGCCAGTGGAAATCGCGGTCTGGATGGAGATCGAGCTCATTCGCTACGGCCCTCCGAACTGTCGACGTGGCTCAGCCGGTCACCCAGCGTCGCGGCGGTCACGGGCTTGCGATTGCCGCCCTTGGGCGCTTCGGCGGCCATGGCCTTGCCGGTCAGCGGCGAGACCATTGCGACGATTCCGCTCGGTTCAGGCGCTGCCGTCTCGGCGCTCGCGACGCGGATCGGGCTCGGCGCGTTCGGGCCGCGCGCCTTGCCAAGCGCCGCGAGCTGGCGTTCGCCTTCCAGGTACTGGCCGGCAGTCGGCGCGCTATAGCCGAATTCGACATCGTTGAGGTTGCGCAACTGCTGCTGGTTGGCCCGCGTTTCGAACTCGGTTTCGAGCAGCATCTTGTCCTGCTTGAGCGAAACGATCTGCCGCTCGGCAAGGCGTACCTGGCTTTTCACGGCATTGACCCGGAAGGTCAGCGCAACGAGCAGGGTGAAGCAGATGAGCAGCACGGCGGCCCATCCGATCGAACGCAGGCGATCACGCGTCAGGTTCATGCGGCCCTCCTTTGCCGGGCGGCGGCTTCGGTACGGGTAGCGGCGCGCAGCGTCGCGGAGCGCGCGCGGGGGTTACGGGCCAGTTCGGCCTCGGACGGGCGAATGGCCTTGGACAGCTGGGCAAAGGTCGGCGCGGCGGCGGCGGCCGCGACGGGCATATGCCGCGAGGCATTGGCCACCGCGCCGCTGGCATCGCGCAGGAACTGCTTGACGATGCGATCTTCGAGGCTGTGGAAGCTGACCACCGCGAGCCGCCCGCCGGGACGCAGCAGCGTTTCGGCAGCGGCAAGGCCAGCGTCGAGTTCATCCAGTTCGGCGTTCACGTGGATGCGGATCGCCTGGAAGCTGCGGGTCGCGGGATCCTTGGGCGCACCGGGTCGATAGCCGAGCGCCTTGCGCACGACATTGGCCAGCTGACCAGTGGTTTCCAGCGGCCGCGCCGCCACGATCGCGCGGGCCACGCGGCGCGACTGGCGTTCCTCGCCATACTGGAACAGCACGTCGGCAATCTGGCTTTCGGGCGCGGTGTTGAGGAAGTCGGCGGCGCTTTCCCCGTCCTGGCCCATCCGCATGTCGAGCGGGCCGTCGCTGGAAAAGGCAAAGCCTCGCTCGGCCTGGTCGAGCTGCATCGAGGATACGCCGATGTCCATCACCACGCCGTCAACCTGGGCGACGCCGGCTTCGGCAAGGCTGGCGACCATTTCGGAAAAGCGGCGCGGGTGCAGCACCAGGCGCGGCGCATCGCCCGCACATTCCGGCCACGTGCGGCCATTGGCGATGGCATCGGGATCGCGGTCGAAGGCGTGAACGCTGGCCCCGGCATCGAGCAGGCGCCGAGTATAGCCGCCCGCGCCGAAGGTCGCATCGACGATCACCGCGCCGGGCGTGGGCGCAAGGGCGGCGATCACTTCATCGAGCAGGACCGGAATGTGGGGAGCAGGAGCGGTCATTTGCGCCCCTTTCCAGCTGCGGCCTGGGCGGCGAGATCGGCGCAGGCCTCCTGCGCGTCTTCCCAGCCCGCCCCCATCTTGGCGAGTTCTTCGGGGTTCCAGATCGTGAACGACTTGCCGCCACCCTGGAAAAAGGCGCTGGTGGTGAGGCCACCGAGGCGGAAATAGCGTTCGGGCAGGATGAAACGGCCGGAATCATCGAACGGCACGCGGGCAAAGCCATAGAGTTGCTGGGCGCGCAGATCGCGGTCGAAATCAACGCCGCGCTCCAGCGCGATGCGCTCTTCACGGTCAAGCTCGCCTTCGAATTCGGCAACGCGCGACAGGCCAAAGCCGGTGAGGCACTTCCAGCGGGGGTGCTTGGCCAGGCACAGGACGCGCTCGCCAAGGCCGGAATCGCGGACCGCCTTGCGGAAATCTGGCGGCAGCACAAAGCGGCCCTTTTCGCCCATCAGCGAAAAGCCCTGACCACTGTAGCTGACTGGCTTTGCCGCCTCCACTTTGCCCCGCCTCATGCCGGGAATGTCCCGGTCCCCGAAAAATACCCTCCCCGTCCTGGCCGCGCGCCCTCGCGGCCAGACCACCCCTTGGCGGGATGCGACGGTGAAATTCCATGTCGATGAAATGGTTCAATATCACGCTTCCGACGGGATGGAAGGGAAAATAACGGGAAATCAGGGGATAGAACGGTAAATTGTTGATTTACCCTATTTTGATTCGTCACGAAATCCGCTTGGCACAGCCATGTTTTTGCTTTGTTCTAGACCAAAATCAGCGGTTTAGCGCAGGTTTTGAATGGGACTCGCGGATCGTCCCGCGAATTCCCCGGATCGAACCGAAATCAGGGTCTGGTGAAGGCCGTTTCGAGCAGCGCATCGAGCGCCTGGCGGCGCGCTCCGCCCGGATCGGCCTGGTCCAGCAGGGCCGCGTCCGCCAGCAGCACCACCCTGCCCTTGCCAATTGTGCAGGTCGCGGCAAGTCCGCCCGCTTCGAGCACACAGGCACCCTTGCCCGTCAGCCTGAACTGGCCTGCAAGGTTGACCGGAACCCGCGTTCCGAATGCCGAGTGCAGCGTTTCCCCGAAGGGCTGGCTGTCGTCGAAGGCCAGTTCCAGGCCCCAGCGCGCCAGGATCGGCGAAAGCAGCGCCGTGCCTTGCGGGCGGCGCGGATCGCCGATTGCGAAGGCGGAATCCTCGGTCAGGGCGGGATCGGCGATCAGCAGCAAGCGCCCGCCGCCGCGCACCCAATCATCCAGCGCGACGTTTTCCGAAGGGCTGAGCGGGCGCGGCTGGGCGATGACAAGCCGCGTCAGTCCAGCAAGCGGGCCATGATCGCCTGGCCCGGCCAAGGTATCGAGCGGAACGATCCGGCCCCGGCGGGACAGGGCCTCGCGCGCCCAGTGCGGCGGGGCCTTGCTGCCCAGCAGGTCGCCGATCTCGGCGCTTTCCGCCCACATCACCGGCAGGCTGGTGAACAGGCCCAGCGGCTGCTGCCCCTCGGCTTGCTGCGGGGCGGACGGGCGTGTCGAAGCCAGCCAGACGATCAGCCCCAGCGCAAGCGCCAGCAGGCCGAACGCGGACAGTAGCCGACGGTGCCTAACGGTGCGTCCCCGGATCGCCCGTCGGGGTCGGCGAAGGTTTTACCTCCGGCGTGGTTGCAGGAACGATGCCGATGTCGGCCAGCGGATCGGTCTTCGGCTCGCCCGTAGCAGAAACGACCGGCTTTGGCCCGGCAACGCCTTCGGCCACGTCGGCATCACGCGCGCGGTCGTTGATGATGTTGGCAAGGCCGACGATCAGCAGGATCGCGGCCAAACCAAACAGGCCGGACTGCAGCCGCTGCACCGCCTGGGCCCGCAGTTCGCGTGCGCCCGGCGGAGTGAAATGCTGGGGCCCCGAGATCGGCTCCACCGCCCGTGACGGCGGTGTCTGCCCGCTTTGGTCATGCGTCGGTTGACTGGCCATGGGCCATCTTACCCCAGCCAGGGGAACACCGGCAAGCCTTTCGCGCGCAGCCAGTCGGCGTTGTAAAGGCTGGAGAGATAGCGAAAGCCTGTATCGCAAAGGATCGTCGCCACGCGCGGGTTCTCGCGCCCTTCGGCCACCAGCTGCCGCCCGAGCGCAACCGCGCCAGCAACGTTGATGCCCGAGGACAGGCCAAGGCACAGCCCTTCCTCGCTAAGCAGGCGGGCGACCCATTCGAGGCCTTCCTCGTCCGAGATGCGGAACTGGGTGTCGATCGGCGCGCCTTCGAGGTTGGCGGTGATCCGCCCCTGCCCGATCCCTTCGGCCACCGACGAACCTTCGGCCTTGAGCTCGCCGTTGGCGTAATAGTTGTAGAGCGCCGCGCCGTGCGGATCGGTCAGCGCGATGCGGATGTTCTCGTCAAACGCCTTGAGGCCCATGCCGACGCCCGCGATCGTCCCGCCGGTGCCCGCCGCGCAGGTGAACCCGTCGATCCGCCCGCCCAGCTGTTCCCACAGTTCCGGCGCAGTCGATTCGATGTGGGCCTTGCGGTTGGCGATATTGTCGAACTGATTGGCCCAGACCGCGCCCTCGGTCTCCTCGGCCAGGCGGCGCGAGGTGTGGACGAAATGGCCGGGATTGGAAAACGGCGCGGCGGGAACCAGCACCAGTTCCGCCCCCAGCGCGCGCAGGGTGTCCATCTTCTCGCGGCTTTGCGTCTCGGGCATGACGATGACCGTCTTGTAGCCCAGCGCATTGGCGACCAGCGCGATCCCGATGCCGGTGTTGCCCGCTGTGCCTTCGACAATCGTGCCGCCTGGCTTCAGCGCTCCGCGTGCTTCGGCATCGCGTACGATCCACAGCGCCGCGCGGTCTTTCACCGAGGCGCCGGGGTTGGCGAATTCGCACTTGCCCCAGATCTCGCAGCCAGCAGCCTCGCTGGGGCCTTCCAGCAGGACGAGCGGGGTGTTGCCGATAAGATCGAGCGAATTGGCGCGGGCAAATGGTGCAGTCATGCTGCACGAGGTAGGAAAGCAAAGGGCCAAGCGCAATGGATTTGCGCTTGGCCCCTTTAAACCCGGACTTGAACCGACAGGTGCGGATCAGTCTTCCGAAGCGATCGTCACCTTCAGGCCATCGACGGCGTCGGTCAGGTGGATCTGGCACGACAGGCGCGAGAACGCATCGCGGTGATCCGAGCTGTCGAGCAGGTCGTTTTCGTCTTCGCTCATCGGCTCGACCTTGTCGGCAAAGGCGGGGTCGACGTGGACGTGGCACGTGGCGCAGCTGCAGCAGCCACCGCACAGCGCGAGCAGTTCATCGAACCCGTTATCGCGCAGCGCTTCCATCACCGAAAGGCCGGCGGCCGCTTCGACAGTCTTTTCTTCACCCGCACGATTGACCACAACCAGCTTCGGCATGTCCCATCATCCTTTTTGAATGCGCCTGTTCGCGCTTT
>NZ_JAYSBK010000018.1:0-39115 GCF_041915465.1 Novosphingobium sp.
CGAGGCGCTGGTCGGCCACGGCTACCACGTGATCCGCTATGACAACCGCGACATTGGCCTCAGCCACAAGTTCGAGGAAGCCGGCGTCCCCGAAATCCCGGCAGTCGTCGGCGCGATGATGTCTGGCCAGACGCCGGACGTGCCCTATACCCTTTCCGACATGGCCTTCGATGCCGCCGCGCTGCTTGATGCGCTGGGGATCGATTCGGCCCATGTGGTCGGCGGATCGATGGGCGGGATGATCGCGCAACTTGTCGCGGTCAACCACCCCGAAAAGGTCAAAAGCCTGACCTCGATCTTCTCCACCACCGGCAACCGCGATCTGCCTCCGGCCAAGCCTGAAGCCATGGCCGCGCTGCTCGGCCGCCCGGCCGATGGCGATCTCGAAACCCTGGTCGCAGCCGCGATCAACACCGCCCGCGCCATCGGTAGCCCGGGCTATCCCGCGCCGGAGGAGCGGATCCGCGCGAATGCCATGCGCGATATCCAGCGCAGCTTCTACCCGCAGGGCATGGCCCGCCAGTTCGCCGCAGTCGTCGCCGATGGTGACCGGCGCGAGCGGCTGAAACGCGTGACCGCGCCGACCCTGGTGATCCACGGCGAGGACGATCCGCTGGTCCCGGTCGAGGGCGGACACGATACCGCCGCGCACATCGCGGGCGCGAAGCTCCACACCATTCCCGGCATGGGGCACGACCTGCCGCTGGAACTGGTCGGGGAAATTGCCGCCGCGATTGCCGCCCACGCGCGCTAGGGTGCGGCCCGGATGAACCGAGCGGCGCCTAGAGCAGGTGCCGCCCGATGAAGATCAGCGCCATCGCGCCGATAATCGAGGCTAGGCAGCCCGCGCGGTTGACTTCCGCGCCATAGCGTCCGCCGCCAGCAACCAGGCCGGCGAGCAGCGAACCGCCAATGCCGAGCAGGATCGTCATGCCCAGTCCCATATGGACCGGGCCGGGATAGAAGAACTGGGCCGCCCAGCCGATCAGCAGACCGCCGACGATCGCTCCAATGACGTTGAACATGGATATGGTACTCCAGGCCGCGAACAGACCCCATTGGTAGCAGGTGTATTGCTGATATCAAGCACCACGCCGGGGTCTTTCGATGCGAATTTGCACCCCGCTTTGGCAACAAAATTTCCGGGCTCGATTCTATCCGTGTCAACGCTCCGGAAGGGCTGTCCCCAACCAAAAATTTTTTCACAGATTCACTTTGACTCTTGCGCGCCGCGCCAGCCCACGGTTTCCGGCGCGTCGCTGCATCGCGGGATGGCGTGGCGCGCCCCAATGCCCCCCTCCGAACACGGTTACCGCGTATTTACCCTCTTGCGCCTGATTCGGAACGAGGCACTATGGATAGTGGTCCGGCATACGGGGGGACCTCTAGACCTAGATTTGGCCACCAGGGCGCCAAGCGCGCAGCGGGTGGGGATTCGGTCGGGAATCAAGCCCCCCTTCGCCAAGTGGCTGGGGACGGAATGGGGATAAGTTTTTCACCTTTCGTTCCCCGATTTGATAGGATGGGCGCTTGCCCGCCGATTCGAACGAAAATGGAACATTAAGGCGGTTCAATCCGTCGGGGCGACTGGTTCAGAACACGGGGGCAGCAAGTGGATTTCAGGAACGGAGACGAGCCGACGATGGCCGAGGTTGATGCAGTGCTTGCAAATGCAGGGGCAGATGCGGGAACTGCGCCCGAGGCACCGGCAACGTCCAAGAAGGAGGCGGGCGAAGGCCCGGCGCTGCCGATGACGGAAAAGAACGATGGCTCGACCGACCTGGTCGAAAAGATGGGCGCCGAGGCTCTGGCCGGCGCGCTGGGCGAAGTGGCCAAGGCTGCTGCCGCGCCCAGGGATGACAGCAAGGCGATCCACGACCGCCGCTTCACCATCGTCACCGACGAAAGCCGCGACGCGCTGCTGACCGATTTCGGCAAGGAAACGCTCGACGACCGCTACCTGCTGCCCGGCGAAAAGTACCAGGATCTCTTCGCCCGCGTCGCCGCCGCCTATGCGGACGACCAGGACCACGCCCAGCGGCTCTATGACTACATCTCGAAGCTGTGGTTCATGCCGGCCACCCCGGTGCTGTCGAACGGCGGCACCAATCGCGGCCTGCCGATCAGCTGCTACCTCAACTCGGTGGCCGACAGCCTCGAAGGCATCGTCGGCACCTGGAACGAGAACGTCTGGCTCGCCAGCCGCGGCGGCGGGATCGGGACCTATTGGGGCAACGTGCGCGGGATCGGCGAGCCGGTCGGCCTCAACGGCAAGACCAGCGGGATCATCCCCTTCGTGCGCGTGATGGACAGCCTGACCCTGGCCATTTCGCAGGGTTCGCTGCGGCGCGGCTCGGCGGCCTGCTACCTTGACGTGTCGCACCCGGAAATCGAGGAATTCCTCGAAATCCGCAAGCCCTCGGGGGACTTCAACCGCAAGGCGCTCAACCTCCACCACGGCGTGCTCCTCACCGACGAATTCATGGAAGCCGTGCGTGACGGCGCCGAATTCGAACTCAAGAGCCCCAAGGACGGCTCGGTGCGCGGCAAGGTCGATGCCCGCAGCCTGTTCCAGAAGCTGGTCGAAACCCGCCTCGCCACGGGTGAGCCCTACATCGTCTTCTCCGACACCGTGAACCGCATGATGCCCAAGCATCACCGCGATCTCGGCCTCAAGGTCTCGACTTCGAACCTGTGCTCGGAAATCACCCTGCCGACCGGCAAGGACCACCTTGGCAACGATCGCACGGCAGTGTGCTGCCTCTCCAGCCTCAACCTTGAAACCTGGGAAGAGTGGAACGGCGACGAACGCTTCATCGAAGACGTGCTGCGTTTCCTCGACAACGTCTTGCAGGACTATATCGACCGCGCGCCCGACGAGATGGCCCGCGCCAAGTATTCGGCAATGCGCGAACGCTCGGTCGGCATGGGCGTGATGGGCTTCCACTCGTACCTGCAGAAGAAGGGCGTGGCCTTCGAAAGCGCGATGGCCAAGGCGCTCAACTTCAAGATGTTCCGCCACGTCGCCGCCAAGGCCGATGAAGCCAGCCTGCTGCTCGCGCAGGAACGGGGCGCCTGCCCGGATGCCGCCGACATGGGCGTGATGCAGCGTTTTTCGTGCAAGATGGCGATCGCGCCAACCGCCTCGATCAGCATCATCTGCGGCGGCACCTCGGCCTGCATCGAGCCGATCCCGGCCAATATCTACACCCACAAGACCCTGTCGGGCAGCTTCGTGGTGAAGAACCCGTACCTCGAAAAGCTGCTCCAGTCGAAGTCGAAGGATTCGACCAACGTCTGGAACTCGATCCTCGAACACGGCGGTTCGGTCCAGCACCTCGACTTCCTCAGCCCCGAGGAAAAGGCCGTCTACAAGACCAGCTTCGAAATCGACCAGCGTTGGCTGCTCGAATTCGCGGCGGACCGCACCCCCTATATCGACCAGGCGCAGTCGCTGAACCTCTACATCCCGGCCGACGTCGAGAAGTGGGACCTCATGCAGCTGCACTTCCAGGCGTGGGAAAAGGGCATCAAGAGCCTCTATTACCTCCGCTCGAAGTCAGTCCAGCGCGCGGGCTTCGCCGGCGGCGTGGAGGCGGACAACACCGCCAATGCGCCGGTGATGGAACTCAGCGCCGGCGGCCAGACCGATTACGAGGAATGCCTCGCCTGCCAGTGAGGTGTTCGTCCGGCCATGCGCATCCACCGCATCGATCTGTTACAATTGACGACCATTCGCGGCTTGCCGCGCGCGGCCGCGCCGGCTTGGGACAGGGTTCCATTCCCCTCCCAAGGAGTTCAAGATAATGCGTAAATGGCATCGCTGGCTGTCGGTCTTCTTCGGCGTGTTCCTGCTCTGGATCGCGGTGACGGGCGTGCTCAGCCAGGTCGTCCCGCTGCTGCCTGTCAGCGCGCCCGCGCCCGCCGCCGAAACGGCCAAGCCCGCGTTCGTCTGCCCGGAAGACTACACCTGCCGGCCCAAGCCCCAGCCGGGTGATCCGCGCGCGCTGGTCGGCACGTTGCACCACCTGCACTCGGGCGAAAGCTTTGGCCCGGTCGGCGTGGCGATCGCCACCCTGTCGGGCTTTGCCATGGTGTTCTTCAGCTTTTCGGGGCTGTGGCTCTACATCCAGATGTGGCGCAACCGCGCCGCACGCAGCGCCAGCCCGCGCTGGTTCTGGAACTGATGCTCCGCGCCCCCGCCTTGTCCCTTGGGAACGCACCGAGTGTTCCACAGTTCTTGCCCCGCGCATGCCTTGGCAGCGCGGGGGCGCCGCCTATCATCCCAGCTTTCCGTCCGGAGTCGTAACCCATGCCTCTTCTCGAAGCCCGCAAGACCTACAAGCCCTTCGAATATCCCTGGGCCTACGATTACTGGAAGCGCCAGCAGCAGGTGCACTGGATGCCCGAGGAAGTCCCCCTGGGCGAGGACTGCCGCGACTGGGCGCAGAAGATTTCCGAGCATGAGCGCAACCTGCTCACGCAGATCTTCCGCTTCTTCACCCAGGCCGACGTGGAAGTGCAGGACTGCTACCACGAAAAGTACGGCCGCGTGTTCAAGCCGACCGAAGTGAAGATGATGCTGGCCGCCTTCTCCAACATGGAGACGATCCACATCGCGGCCTACAGCCACCTGCTCGACACGATCGGGATGCCCGAAACCGAATACGGGATGTTCCTCGAATACGAGGAAATGAAGGCCAAGCACGATTACCTCGCCACCTTCGGGGTGGAAACGGACGAGGATATCGCCCGCACGCTCGCCATGTTCGGCGGCTTTACCGAAGGGCTGCAGCTGTTCGCCAGCTTCGCCATGCTGATGAACTTCCCGCGCTTCAACAAGATGAAGGGCATGGGCCAGATCGTGTCCTGGTCGGTGCGCGACGAATCGCTCCACTGCGAAGGCATCACCCGCCTGTTCCACGCTTTCGTCGCGGAGCGCGGCTGCCTGACCAAGGCGGTCAAGGAAGACATCATCGATTGCTGCCAGAAGACCGTGCGGCTCGAAGACGCGTTCATCGACCTGGCCTTCGAACAAGGCCCGGTGCCGGGGATGAGCGCCAAGGAAATCAAGCGCTACATCCGCTACATCGCCGACTGGCGCTTGGGCCAGCTGGGCTTCCAGCCGATCTACATGATCGAGGACCACCCCCTGCCCTGGCTCGCTCCGCTGCTCAACGGCGTGGAACACGCCAACTTCTTCGAAACCCGCGCAACGGAATATTCGAAGGGCGCCACCCGCGGCAGCTGGAACGACGTCTGGTCCAGCTTCGACGCCCGCCGCAAGGCCAAGGGCGCGGAAGCGGCGAACGAAGCCGGCGATGCGGGACAAGAACCGGATATGTTCGGCGGGACTGTCGCGGCGGAGTGATTGCGCCCGACTGGGGTGTTCAGTTCCTCACCCCTGCCAACATCGCCACCGCCTTCGTCGCACTGAACTTCATCGCCTTCTCCGCGTTCGGTCTCGACAAGGCGCGCGCAAAAGCTGGGGCGTGGCGCGTGCAGGAATCGACCCTGCTGCTGTTTGCGCTGCTGGGCGGAACGCTTGGGGCCTATGCCGGGCGGCGGGTGTTTCGGCACAAGACGCGCAAGCAGCCGTTTTCGGGCCAGCTTCATGCCATCGCCGTGCTGCAAGGGCTGGGGCTGGGTGCCTGGGCCGGGTGGCAAATGGGCGCGTGGCAGCTCGGCGGCTGAACGCCGGCCGGCAAAACTTGATCCCGGTCAGCGACGGGGCCTAACCTGCGCGCGAGGGTTGCTTCCGCCGAATCCCCCTCTCGGCGTTCAGGAGACAGACCGATGACCACCCGCTATCGCACCCTTATCGCCCTTGGCGCCGCTGCCGCCGCGCTTTCGCTCGCCGCCTGCGGCAAGAGCGAGGCCCCCGCGCCCGAAGCCACCAGCGCCGCGCCCGAGGCGCAGTCGACCGAGTGGACCCAGGAAAACCCGACCGAGGCCGCCGTGCCGGTCGACCTGCCGACCACGGCGGTGACCAACGCTCCGGCAGAGCCCGCCGCCAAGTAACAAGCACCCCGGGCGCTGCCCGCGCCCGCGAAAGAATTGCCGCGCGCGTCCTTCCCAAGGGCGCGCGCGCTGTGCATCATGGGGTGTCAAACCAACACAAAAGAGAGGAATTGCCGCATGGCTGCATACATCGTCTTCATCAAGGAACGCGAACACGACGCTGGCGCGATGGCCACCTATGCCGGCATGGCCGGCCCATCGATGGCCGGGCACAACGTCAAGCCGCTGGTCGTCTATGGCGCGATCGAAACGCTGGAAGGGCCGGAAGCGGCCGGCAGCGTGATCGTCGAGTTCCCGACGATGGAAGAAGCCCGCGCCTGGTACAATTCGGACGCCTACCAGGAAGCGCGCAAGGTGCGCTTCTCGGCCGCGGATTACCGCGTATTCCTGACGCAAGGGCTCTGACCCGCGGCGGCGCGCGGGCCGCTTGCCCACCTGGCCCCGGCTGGCTAGGCTGGCCCCGGTTCGCGCGCCAAACCCTTGTTGAATACGGGGAGCTTTTGCATGCGTCTGACCCCACTGGCCTTGTTCGGCGCGATCGCCCTGGCCTCTGCCGTTCCCGTTCATGCCATTACCGAAGAGCCGGCCGCCACGTTCGATCTGGCGAATACCGCCCCGGCCGAGCGCGGCAAGCTGGTCGAACTGCCGCAGGGGGCGGGCTGGATCCATTACGATCCCGATGGCTGGTACAACATGATCGTGCTGGAAAAAGGCGGCATGCAGGTCAGCCCGCCGCCCGATGCGGGGTTCAAGTACACTTACCGCAAGGACGGATCCTATACGATGGTGGTGGTCACCAAGAAGCCAGCCAAGGCCACCGCCCAGGCCAGCGCGCAGGATCTTGAAGCCATGGCCATGGCGATGAACGCCAGCGGTTCCGCCTTTGCGCCAAACGATCTGCCGGTCACCAGCCACAAGGTGATCGAAATGGGCAAGACCGACGCCAGCAAGCGCCCGGTCCTGATGGCGACCTGGGAAGGCGCGATCACCGAGGATGGCCAGACCACCTATTACGTGATGGGCATCGTGCCCACCCGCAAGGGGCTGCTCTATGCGCACTGCTTCAGCGACAAGTCGGCCGACTTCTGCCGGCTGATCCTGACCCAGGGCCTGCGGATGGAGCGCGGCGCCTATCAGGCGCCAGGCAGCTAGCCGGCGCGGCGGTCCGCTCCGCTGCCCCGATCGCCCTTGCGGCGATCGGGGAAGGGCAGCGGCGCGGTCTGCTGCTTGCGGCGATCTTGCGCGCGGCGGTCTTCCCCGCGCGGCGTCTGCTTTTCGGTCTGCATCGGCAGGACCTTTCGCTGGCCCCCGGCAAGGCACGGCTGCCTCCGGGCGGACTTCGAAGGCAGAGCATAGGGCAAAGGGTTTAGCGGGGCGTTAACTGCCGCGAACCGGCCGCCAGACAAGGCCCGGTAGCGCGCCGAAGCCGATCTGCCCGGCCAACCCCAACCGTCCTTCCGGGCTGGTCAGCGCGCTCGCCCAGCCGCCCAGCGTCGCGCCGAACAGCTGCGTGGCGAGCAGCACCTCGCTGCCGATCAGCAGCGCAAAGGCAATCCCGCCCATCGCCAGAGCGGCGTTATGGCTGGGCAATGGGCGGCGCGCATGGAGCCGGCGCGCGAAGACCCAACTGGCTGCCAGCATGATCGGCAGTTCGATCGCCAAGGCCCATTTGAGCCCGACGCGCGGCGCCAGCCACAGCACCCGCACCGCCCCCAGCACAAAGCCGAGCGCGAAGATCCCGACCCAGTAGGAAGCGGCATTGGCAAGAATGCGCGTCACGCCCGCACGCCGAGCAACACGCGCCGCATGTCGCCCTTTTCAAGGTGCAACAGGACCAGCAGGTAGCCCATCAGGAAACCGCCGCCCAGAAAGAAGGCCATGATCGCCAGCACCCAGCCGCCCAGGGTCCAGCCATTGCGCCAGCCAGTCCACAGTGCCGAAAGCGCCAGCATCGAGAGGAAATCGGCATTGAACTGGCCCGGCCAGTGCCCCTGCGCGATATCTCCGAAGAATACCGGCAACAGGTTCAGCCCGTCGCGCCCAACGACGAAGGCGGTAAAGGCCACCAGCGCGGTCCAGGCCAGGATCAGGTAAAGGCGTAGTGCGGTCATCGCGGCAAACTCCCCCATGCTGGGGATGAGACTGCCCCACTTGCGCGGCCGTGGGAAGCCCTGCCTGGCAGCCGGGGCGCGATCCCGCAGTGGTTGGGCAATGGCCCGGATTCGCAGTTTTCGCCCGAACGAGACTATGGTATTCTAAGCATCGGGCCGCGCATCAACCCGGGATCGAGGGAGATTGCGCTGTGAGACAGTATCGGGGGGTTGCCGGCGGTGCGCTGGCTTTGCTCACGCTGGCCGTGGGCCCGGCGGCAAGTGCGACCAATTACGGCATCTATCTGGGGGCCTGCAGGCAGCCCGATGCACCTTACTATCGCGGGCCATCGAAGCCCTCAAAGCCAAGCTGCGCGGTCATGCGCAACTGCCCCGATTGGGAAGTGAGCGAATACCGCAACAAGTCGCAGGTATTCCCCTCAGCGATGCGGCGCTACGCCAGCGATGTCCAGGCTTTCAACGAGCAGGCAGCCGAATTCGTCAGATGCATGACCGAGGATTGAAGACCCGCCAGCTGGCAAGCCGCAGCGGATCGGCAGCGGACGATTGTTTGGGCTGGTCAAGCCAGATCCCGCGCGTGTCATAGACCACGTGCCCGGCGCGTTCGGCCAGCGGCACGGCCTTGAACTGGTCGTGATCGACCAGCACGATCAAGATCTCGGCCTCTTCCAGCGCGGTGTCGATGTCGATCAGCGTTGCGGCGGTGCCCGAGAACTCCTTGGGCAGTTCGGCGGCATAGGGTTCGACCACCGAGACGCGGTCCCCGTACTTGCGGGCCAGCGTGACGGCCACAAGCCGCGCCGGGCTTTCGCGGAAATCGTCGATGTTGGCCTTGAAGGCGAGGCCGAGGCAGGCGATCCGCTTGCCAGGGTTGGCTTCGATCAGGGCTTCGGCGCGGGCGATCACGTGGTGGATCTTGCCATCGTTGACCCCGCGCGCGGTGCGGATCAGCGGGGTCTGTTCGGGCGCGCCGTGGACGATGAACCACGGATCAACCGCGATGCAGTGCCCGCCGACACCCGGCCCCGGGGTGAGGATGTTGACGCGCGGATGGCGGTTGGCCAGCCGGATCACTTCCCACACGTCGAGCCCCATCTTGTCGGCCACGATCGACAGTTCGTTGGCAAAGGCGATGTTGACGTCGCGGTAGGCGTTCTCGACCAGCTTGGTCATTTCGGCGCTGCGGGCATCGGTAGTCACGCAGGTGCCGCGCACGAAGCGCTTGTAGAAGGCCAGCGCCTTGCGCGCGCAGCGCGGGGTGATGCCGCCGATCGAGCGGTCGTTATTGGTCAGTTCCTCGAGGATCTTGCCGGGCAGCACGCGCTCCGGACAATAGGCTATCGAGATGTCAGGCGTCTCGCCGGTCAGGCCCGGGCACTTGAGGTCGGGTCGGCGCGCGGCGATGAGGTCGCGCAGCTGCTCGGTCGTGCCGACGGGCGAGGTCGATTCCAGGATCACCGTGTCCCCGGCCTTGAGCACGCGGGCAACGGCCTCGCCAGCGGCAAGGACATAGGAAATATCGGGCGCGTGGTCCGCGTCGAACGGGGTCGGCACCGCGATCACGAAGACGTCGGCAGGGGCCATTTCGGTGGAGGCGGAAAGCAGTCCGCGCGCGACGACGCCCTGAACCAGGCCGTCCAGGTCGACTTCCTCGATGTGGATTTCACCGCGGTTGATCGTTTCGACCACACTGGGCGACACGTCGATGCCCAGCACGCGGCACCCGGCACGGGCGACGATGGCGGCAGTAGGCAGTCCGATATAACCGAGGCCGACGACGCAAACGTCGGGCTTAACGTCCGATTTCATTCCCAAGCAGCTCCACGATCCGGCGCGCGGCCTGCCCGTCCCCGAAGGGATTGTGGGCGCGGGCCATCTGTTCGTAGGCAGCCTTATCGTCGAGAAGGTTGAAGATTTCGGAAACAATCCGAGTGGTTTCGGTGCCGACCAGCTTCGCGGTTCCGGCCGTGACGCCCTCGGGCCGCTCGGTCGTCTCGCGCATCACCAGCACCGGCTTGCCGAGCGCTGGCGCCTCTTCCTGCACGCCGCCGGAATCGGTCAGCATGATTTCGGCGAGGCCCAGCAGGCGCGCGAAGTGCGGATAGTCGAGCGGTTCGATCAGCGCGACGTTATCGAGCCCGCTCAGCGCCGTGTTCATCACCGCGCGGACATTGGGGTTGAGGTGGACGGGAAAGATCACCGCCACGTCATCGCGCGCGGCAATCTGGCGGATCGCTTCGGCGATGTTTTCCATGCCGCCGCCGAAGTTCTCGCGGCGGTGGCTGGTCACGCCGATGATCCGCTTGCCCGCAAAGCGCGCTTCGAGGTCGGCCAGGCCGCCAGCGAGTGCGGGATTGGTGGCGATCCGCTGCGAAACCCAGTGCAGCGCGTCGATCACGGTGTTGCCGGTCACGTGGACCCGGGCGGGATCGACCTGTTCGGCGATCAGCGCGCCCGCCGAAACGTCGGTCGGCGCGAAATGCAGGCTGGCGATGGTGCCGATGATCTTGCGGTTCACCTCTTCGGGCCAGGGGTGATAGATATTGCCCGAACGCAGCCCCGCCTCGACATGGTCGACCGGCAGCTTGCGGTAATAGGCGGCTAGCGCTCCCGCCATCGCGGTGGCGGTATCGCCCTGCACGATCACGCGGGCGGGCTGTTCAAGGTCCATCACCCGCCCCAGCTCGGTCAGCAGCGCGGCGGTCAGCCCATCGAGCGTCTGGTCGGGCTTCATCAGGTCAAGATCGTGGTCGGGCACGATCCCGGCGATCTCGAGCACCTGGTCGAGCATCTGGCGGTGCTGCGCCGATACGCAGACCACCGGCGTGAAGCGCGGATCGGCGTGCAGCGCGGCGACCACGGGAAACAGCTTGATCGCCTCGGGACGGGTCCCGAAAACGACCATGATCTTTTGGGGGAGGATCTTTTGCGGCTCGGTCATGGAAATTTGCCCTAACAGCCATGGGTTAACCATGAAATAAGAGCGGCGCGATAGAGGCAGGCCCGATTAAAGGAATCGCCATGCGTGTACTGGTTACCGGCGCTGCCGGGTTCATCGGATTTTGCCTTGCCGAGCGCCTGCTGGCGCGCGGCGACATCGTGATCGGGATCGACAACCTCAACGACTATTACCAGGTCAGCCTGAAGCGCGACCGGGTGGCGGCGCTTGCCGCGCAAGGCGGCAACCGCTTTACCTTCCACCACCTCGATTTCTCGGACATGGCGGCGCTGGACGCCGCGCTGGAAGGCACCGAGATCGACCGGATCGTCCACTTGGGGGCCCAGGCCGGGGTGCGCTATTCGATCGAAAACCCCCACGCTTATGTGCAGTCGAACCTGGCGGGCCACGTCAATCTGCTCGAACTCGCCCGCCACCGCGCGGTGGAGCACATGGTCTATGCCAGCTCCTCGTCGGTCTATGGCGGCAACGCCAAGCTGCCGTTTGCGGTAGAGGACCGGGTCGATCACCCCGTCTCGCTCTATGCCGCAACCAAGCGCGCAGACGAGCTGATGAGCGAAACCTACGCCCACCTGTTCCGCCTGCCGCTGACCGGCCTGCGCTTCTTCACGGTCTATGGTCCGTGGGGGCGGCCCGACATGATGCTGTGGAACTTCACCCGCCGGATTCTCGCGGGTGAGCCGATCCCGGTATTCAATCATGGCGACATGTACCGCGACTTCACCTACATCGACGACATCATCGCCGGAGTGGTCGCCTGCCTCGACCATGCGCCCGGCGATGACGGCACCGAAAAGGCCGGGGGCAGCGTCAAGCCGCACGCGCTTTACAACATCGGCAACAATCGCTCGGAACACCTGATGAAGGTGGTGGGCCTGCTGGAAGAAGCCTGCGGCAAGAAGGCGGAAATCGAATTCCTGCCGATGCAGCCAGGTGACGTTCACAAGACCTATGCCGATATCACCGCGATCCAGCGTGATCTGGGCTATGCCCCCACCACCGCAATCGAGGTCGGTGTCCCCAGCTTTGTGCGCTGGTTCAGGGACTATCACCGCGTCTGACACTTGAAGCGGCGCGCTCCATCGGCAATCACATTGCCATGTCGATTCTCAGTGACCGTTGGATCCGCGAAGAAGCCCGCCGCACGGGCATGATCGAACCCTTTGTCGAGCGCCAGCAGCGCGATGGCTGCATCAGCTATGGCCTTTCGTCCTATGGCTATGACGCGCGCGTGGCGGATGAATTCAAGGTATTCACCAACGTCCATTCGGCGGTGGTCGATCCCAAGAACTTCAGCGAAAACAGCTTTGTCGACATGAAGACCGACTGCTGCGTCATCCCGCCCAACAGCTTCGCGCTGGCCCGCACGGTCGAATATTTCCGCATCCCGCGCGACGTGCTGGTGATCTGCCTGGGCAAGAGCACCTATGCCCGCTGCGGGATCATCGTGAACGTCACCCCGCTGGAGCCCGAATGGGAAGGCCACGTGACGCTGGAGTTTTCAAACACCACGCCGCTGCCGGCCAAGATCTATGCCAACGAGGGCGCCTGCCAGTTCCTGTTCCTGCAAGGGAACGAGCCTTGCGAGGTGTCCTATGGCGACCGCAGCGGCAAATACATGGGCCAGCGCGGCGTCACCCTGCCCAAGCTATAGACCGAAGCGCTGATCGGCCCAACGCCGACAGTCCCAATCCAGAGAGGATCTGCGCCGATGACCGCCCCGCTGTTCGATCAATGGCGTTCGCGCTCCCCGCACTATGACGAGAGCCACGAGGCCGTCTGCGACACGGTCCGCGCTTTCGTCGCGCGCGAAATCACCCCCAACGTCGATGCCTGGGAAGCCGCGGGCGAGCTGCCGCGCGAACTGCATCGCAAGGCGGCGGCGGCGGGCGTGCTGGGGCTGGGTTATCCCGAGGAATTTGGCGGCACGGGCGACGGGTTCAACCTGTTCCATTCCCTCGTCCAGACCGAGGAACTCGCCCGGCCCGGCGCGGGCGGGGTCTGCGCTTCGCTGATGACCCACGGGATCGGCCTGCCTCCGATCCTCGCCATGGGCAGCGAGGACATGAAGCGCCGGATCGCGCCGGACGTACTCGCGGGCGAAAAGATCATCGCGCTGGGCATTACCGAACCCGGCGGCGGATCGGACGTTGCCAACCTGCGCACCAAGGCCACGCGCAAGGGCGCAGCCTATGTGGTGAACGGTGAGAAGACCTACATCACCTCGGGCGTGCGCGCGGACTACATCACTCTGGCGGTGCGAACCGGCGGCCCCGGCATCGGCGGCATTTCGCTGCTGCTGGTCGAAATGGACCGCCCCGGCGTCTCGCGCACGCCGCTTGCCAAGATGGGCTGGCACGCCAGCGACACGGCGACGATCCACTTCGACGAAGTCGAGGTGCCGGCCGAAAACCTGATCGGCCCTGAAAACGGCGGCTTTGCCGGGATCATGCGCAACTTCAACGGCGAGCGGCTGGGGATGAGCCAGCAGGCCAATGCCTTTGCCCGGATCTGCTTCGAGGATGCGCTGGATTGGGCACGCCAGCGCGAGACCTTCGGCAAGCCGCTGATCACCAACCAGGTGATCCGCCACAAGCTGGCCGACATGGTCCGCCGGATCAGCCCGACCCAGGCCTGGATCGACCAGTGCGCGTGGTGCGTGGTCAACGGCAAGGCCTTCCCAGGCGATTTCGCGCTGCTCAAGGTGCAGGCGACCCAGACCATGGAATTCTGCGCGCGCGAGGCCTGCCAGATCCTCGGCGGGGCCAGCTTCATGCGCGGCAGCCGGATCGAGCGGATCTACCGCGAAGTGCGCGTCATGGCGATCGGCGGCGGGAGCGAGGAAATCATGTTCGACCTCGCCAGCCGGCAGTACCACTTCTGAGCGCACCGATGCCGTAGCGGCAGGCGAAATCAGTTCGACATTGCTACCGAACCTGTGCAGTTTCGGCTTAGCCGAACACGAAGATTCGGCCGCAATGGAGAGCTTGAATGACTGCGAAAGCTGATCGTCCGTTCGATATCGTCGTCTATGGCGCCACCGGCTACACCGGCCGCCTCGTCGCCGAATATCTTGCCCACCACTATCAGGGCAAAGGCCCGAAATGGGCGATGGCGGGGCGCAGCGCAAACAAACTTGCAGAAGTGCGCGACCTGATCGACGCGCCCGCCGATACCCCGCTGATCGTCGCCAATTCCGATGATCCCGCCAGCATGAAGGCGCTGGCCGAAAGCGCCCGGGTGATCGTCACCACGGTCGGCCCCTACCAGCTCTATGGCGAGCCGCTGCTGGCCGCCTGCGTTGCTGCCGGCACCGACTATGCGGACCTGTGCGGCGAGCCGGTGTGGATGCGCCAGATGGCCGACAAGTACCACGAAGCGGCCAAGGCATCGGGCGCGCGGATCGCGTTTTCCTCTGGCTTCGATTCGATCCCGTTCGACCTCGGCGTGTTCATGCTCCAGCAGCAGGCCAAGGCCCGCTTTGGCGCGCCCGCTCCGCGCGTGAAGTGCCGGGTGCGCGCGATGCAGGGCGGCTTTTCGGGCGGCACTGCGGCCAGCCTGACCGCGACGATGACCGCGCTGGGCAAGGATCCCAGCCTGGTGCCATACATGGTCAGCCCGTTTGGCCTGACCCCCGGTTTCGAAGGCCCCGCCCAGCCGAGGAGCGACGCGCCCGAATATGACGAGGCACTGGGTTCGTGGTGCGCCCCGTTCATCATGGCGGTGATCAACACCAAGAACGTCCACCGCACGAATTTCCTGCTCGGCCATCCCTACGGCACGGACTTCGTCTATGACGAAATGGTCCTGACTGGTCCTGGCGAACAGGGCGAGGCAATTGCCAAGCACATGGCGGTCACCCCGATGATCGGCAATCCGAACGATCCCAAGCCCGGCGAGGGGCCGACCAAGGAAGAGCGCGACAACGGCCACTATGACGTGCTGTTCACCGGCGAATACCCCGACGGCCGCACGCTGCGCTATGGCGTGAAGGGCCGCTACGATCCGGGCTATGGCTCGACCAGCCGGATGCTGGCCGAAACCGGGATCGCGCTGCTGTCCTGCACCGCCCAGGGCGCCATCGCCACCCCCGGCGCGCTGCTGGGCGAGGCGCTGGTCAAGCGGCTGGGCGAGCACGCCGAGATCACCTTCGCTGCCGAGGACTGAGCGCCATGGCAGACAACGTTGCCATCGTGCGGCAATTCATCGCCGCGTGGTCGCGGCTCGATGTCGATGAACTGGTCGGCTATTTCACCGACGACGGCATCTACCACAACATGCCGATCGCCCCGGTGCAGGGCCATGCCGCGCTGCGCCAGTTCATCGCGGGCTTCGCGGGCGGCTGGGCGAGCACGGAATGGGAGGTGCGCCGCATCCTCGGCGCGGGCAACGTGGTGATTGCCGAGCGGATCGACCGGACGGTCGCTGGCGGCAAGACCATCGAACTGCCTTGCTGTGGGGTGTTCGAAATGGAAGGCGGCAAGATCAAGGTCTGGCGCGACTATTTCGACATGGGCACCTACACCGCGGCCCTGGCGTGAGCCTGACCCCGCAGGCCAGCGAGTGGCAGCTGGGTTGGCGGATCGTCGCGGGGGCGGCGATCGCCAATGCCACGGGTATATCGCTGGTGTTCTACACCTTCTCGATGTTCCTGATCCCGATGGCGCAGGAACTGCACCTGACGCGCGGCCAAACCGGGATGGTCCAGGCGCTGATCATTACCGCTGCGCTCGGCGCCCCGCTGATCGGCCGGCTGGCCGACCTGTTCGGCTTCCACCGGGTGTTCATCGGCGCGACCGTGATCATGACCGTGATCGAGCTGACCCAGGCCAAACTGATGGACAGCCTGACGATGTTGGCCATCACGGTGGCTTTGTCGGGGATCGTCGGCGGCGGCGCATCGGCCGTGCTGCTGACCCGCCCGGTCAGCGCCCATTTCCGGCGCCACCGCGGCATGGCTTTGGGCATTGTCGGAGCCGGGGCCTCGATCTCGACCATTTTCGTGCCCCCGATCCTGCAACAGGTGATCGACGCGTGGGGCTGGCGGCAGGGGTTCTTCACCCTGGCCATGATCGCCTTTGCGCTCGGCATGCCGCTGGTCCTCGCCCTGATGCCGCGCGGCGCGGCCATGGCTGCCGCCGCACAGCCGCTGACCGGAGGAGCGGGCGGAAAGAACGACAGTTCGTTCCTTAAGGTGCGTGATTTCTGGCTGCTGGTCGGCTCCAATTTCGTTGCCGCCATGGCGATCTCGGGGGCAATCAGCCAGCTTTCGCCGATGATCCAGGACAAGGGTCTGTCCGCCGCAACAGCGGCGCTGGGCCTCTCCGCCTTCGCCGCCGGACAGTTCGTCGGCAAGATCGGAGGCGGGTGGCTGCTCGACAAGCTGGAGCCCCGGCTGGTGGCGCTGACCCTGCTGATTCTGCCCAGCTTCGGCTTCGTGCTGTTCCTGGGCGAACAAGGCGTGGCCGCCGCCGCGCTGGCAGCCTGCGCGCTGCTGGGTATCTTGCAGGGCGCGGACATGGGCATCTTTGCCTATTTTATTGCCCGCCGGTTCGGCCCGGCACGCTATGGCACGGTGTTCGGCGCGCTGCATGGGATTGGCTGGATCGGCACGGCGCTGGGGATCGTGGGCTTCGGGCTGACCTTCGACCATTTCGGCAGCTATGCCCCGATCCAGATCGCCTCGATCGGCCTGCTGGTCCTGGCCGCGCTGCTGTTCATCCCGATCCGGCTGGACGCGGAAGAGGCGGACGAGCCGACCGTTTCCTAAAGCGCGCGGGCGGTCGCCTCGGCGACGGCCCGTGCACGCGGTTCGGGAACGCCCAGGCCGGTCAGCCCCAGCACCAGCATCTCGCGCAGCCGCCCCGCCGCATCGGCGCGGGTCGGCCGGCGCTCGATCACGTTCAGCTGGACGATTTGGCACAGCCCCAGCCAATAGCGCACCCCGCTGCCTGCCGCCTCCGCCCGGGCCAGCCCGGCATCGATCAGGCGCTGAATATCGGCGCGAATGCCCCGGTTCAGTTCGTGGCTTTGCCCAGTCGACAGTTCCAGCCCGCGCAGCATCACGATGGCCCGGTCGCGCTCGGTCAGCGCGAAATCGACCGCGACGCGCATTCCCCCCGCCAGCCGGGCTACCGGATCGGTAACGCCCTGGTTGATCGCGCCGACGCGCTCTTCCACCTCGGCCCGCACGGCGGCGCCAATGGCATGGGCAAAGCCCGGCTTGTCGGTGAAGTGATTGAAAAAGCTGCCCTTGGCCACACCCGCCCGGGCCACCACCTCGTCGATTGCGATCGCATCGATCGGGCGTTCGGCCATCAGTTCGAACCCGGCCGCGAGCAGCGCCGCGCGGGTACGCGCAGCGCGGGGGTTGAGCGGTTCGGGGCGGCTGGCCATGCACCCTCGATACACCACTTGACTGTCTGGTCAACAGCGCTAATTTGACCAAACAGTCAAGTGCGAATCACAAGGTTCGCCGGGCGGGAGAGAGAGCTTGAGCATCATCCGCATCGAAGACATCGCCCACGTGCGCTATGGCGCGCCCGACCTTGCGGCCATGCGCCGGTTCCTTGAGGACTTCGGCCTGTCGTGCTTCGAGGATGGCGGACGGCTTTATGCCCGCGGCACCGATGGGCGGCCGTTCCTGCACGTTACCGAGCCGGGCGAAGCGGGCTTTCGCGGCATCGGCTTTCGCGCCGAAACCGTCGCCGATCTGGAAGCGCTGGCCGCGCACGAAGGCGTGGCGGTGGAAGACCTTGCCGAACCGGGCGGCGGCAAGATCGTGCGCCTGACCGATCCCGATGGCTTCAAGGTCGAAGTGGTCGCGGGGCAAGCCAAGGCCCAGGCCAGCCTCCCCTTTGCCGATCCGCCGCGCAACACGGCTGCCGCTCGCCCGCGCTTTCGCCAGCTGGTGCGCCTCACGCCAGGCCCGGCCCACGTGCGGCGGATCGGCCATGCCGTGCTCAACGTCTCGGACTTTCGCCGGTCGGAAGCCTGGTACAAGCAGCGCTTCGGCTTCCTCACCTCGGACGAGGTCGAAGCCGCCAAGGACGTGCCGCTCGGCGCGTTCATGCGCTGCGACCGGGGCGACAAGCCGGCCGATCACCACACCCTGTTTCTGGCGCAATTGCCGCAGAAGCTCGACATCCTGCACGCCGCTTTCGAAGTCGCCAATCTCGATGACCTGATGCTCGGCCACCAGCACCTGAAAGCCGCCAAACGCGATGCCGCCTGGGGCGTGGGCCGTCACATCATGGGCAGCCAGGTGTTCGATTACTGGCGCGATCCCTGGGGCAACGAGCTGGAACACTGGACCGACGGCGATCTGCTGACCGCGGCCGACCCGCCCCAGAAGATGCCGATGAGCGCGCTGCTGGCGGTGCAATGGGGCAGCCCCCACCCGATGTTCGCCGGCAAGCTTCCGCCTCCGCCCGGGCTCGTCGCCTTCTTCACCGCACTCACTTTGCGCATCAAGCGGCTGTTTCGCCGCAACCCGAAAGGAACCCCCGCATGAAGCTCGCCACCTATCAAGCCAACGGCCAGACCCGCACCGGGATTGTGGTGGGCGACAGCATCGTCGATACCGGCCTCGATGGCACGATGATCGACCTGATCGCCCGCTGGGACGAAGTGAAGCCCCAGCTTGAGGCCAAGGCGGCGGCGGGCGGCGGCGTGCCGCTCTCCTCTGTCCATCTCTGTTCGCCGGTGCTGCGCCCGGGCAAGATCTTCGCGATCGGGCTCAACTATGCCGACCATATCGCGGAATCGAAGATGGGCACGCCCGAAAAGCAGGTGTGGTTCACCAAGGCCCAGACCAGCGTCAATGGCCCCTACGATCCGATCCTGATCGCGCGCGGCACCATGACCAACGATTACGAAGCCGAGATGGTCGCGGTAATCGGCAAGCGCGCCAAGCACGTCAGCGCGGACGAGGCGAAGGCCTATGTCTTTGGCTACTGCGTCGGCAACGATGCGACCGAACGCATGACCCAGCACGCCACTCCGCAGTGGTCGCTCGGCAAGAGCTTTGACACCCACGCCCCAATGGGCCCGTGGCTGACCACGGCGGACGAAATCGGCGATCCGCACCGCCTCGGCATCCGCTGCTTCGTGAACGGCGAAAAGCGCCAGGATTCGAATACGCAGCACCTCGTCTTCAACCTGTGGGAACAGATCGCCCACCTTTCGGCCGCGATGACGCTGGAGCCGGGCGACGTGATTTTCACCGGCACCCCGGGCGGCATCGGCGCGGCGATGGATCCGCGCCGCTTCCTCCAGCCCGGCGATGTGGTGCGGATCGAGATCGACGAGCTCGGCCACATCGAAGGCACCATGCAGGCGGAAGGATAAGGGCATGACCGTGGGAACGGAATTCGACTGTGACGTGCTGATCGCCGGCGGCGGCCCTACCGGTGTCACGCTGGCGGTGCTGCTGGCACAGCGCGGCGTGAGGGTGATCGTTGCCGAAAAGGAAGCCGAGATTTATCCGCTGCCGCGCGCGGCGCACCTCGATCACGAAACGATCCGGATCCTGCAGGAAGCCGGTGTGGCCGATGCGGCGATTGCCACCAGCCGGACCACGCCGTTCTATGACTTCCGCAATGCCGCCGGGGATATCCTGCTGCGGTTCGAGGGCAGCGACCGGATCGGGGCGGGCGGCTGGCCGGTAGGCAACATGATCCACCAGCCCAGCATCGAGGCGGCATTGCGCGCGAAGCTGGCTGAATATCCCTGCGCCCGGCTCAATTCACGCTGGGAACTGCGCGACTTCTCCGACGACGGCACCGGCGTGACGGCGCGGCTCGCCACGCCCGAGGGCGAACGCACCGTGCGCGCCGGCTACCTTGTCGGGGCGGACGGCGCGCGCAGCCCGGTCCGCGAGGCATGCGCCATCGGCTTCGAGGATCTGGGCTTCGAGGAGCCCTGGCTGGTGGTGGACACCATCGTCGAGGACTATTCCCGCCTGCCCGATCGCAATCTGCAGATCTGCGATCCCGTGCGGCCCACCACCTGTGTGCTGATGGGCGAAGGCCGGCACCGCTGGGAATTCATGATCCGCCCCGGCGAAACGGCGGAAGCGATCAGCGCCGACGCGATGGTCGAAGCCCTGCTCGAGCCCTGGGACGTCAAGGGCGCCGTGCGGCTGGAACGCAAGGCCGTCTACACCTTCCGCGCCCGCATTGCCGAAGAGTGGCGCAAGGGCCGCGTGCTGCTGGCCGGGGATGCCGCCCACCAGACCCCGCCCTTTGCTGGACAGGGCATGTGCTCCGGCCTGCGCGACAGCGCCAACCTCGCCTGGAAACTCGCCGCAATCATCAACGACGGGGCGCCTGACAGCCTGCTCGATAGCTACCAGCCCGAACGCGAACCCAACCTGCGCGCCACGATCGAGATGGCGATCATGATGGGCCGCACGGTCTGCATCACCGATCCGGCAGCTGCCGCGATGCGCGATGCGCAGATGATCGCCGCGCGCGCGGCTGGCCAGTCGCCTGACGGCAATGTTGCCTACCCCCCCATCTCGAGCGGGATGATCCTGATCGGAACGCCCGGCGCGGGCAGCTATTTCCCGCAGCCGTTAGGCGAGAATGGCGAGCGGCTCGACGATGTGCTGGGGCTTGGTCACTGGCTGCTGACGCGAGCCGATCTCGACCAGCCCCGCCTGGCCCCGTTCCGCGCGGCGTTGGGCGAATGGTTCGACACGCATGATGTCGACGCGGTACTCGTCCGCCCGGATCGTTACGTCTATGGCACTGGCCAAGCGGATGACCTGAACAAGCAATGGAGCGCCGCTCATACGGCTCGCTAACTGCAGCAAATGGAGCGGGTGAAGGGAAGCAAAGAATTGACTTAGAAGTCTGATTTAAATCGTATTTTTGATAATATGCTCTGACAGTGCCCCCCAAAATGGCCCCCAGCGGACCTTGATGCTTGTGGAAAGTCTCAATCTACCAGGCCAGCGACTGGCGAGATTGTCCGCTATTGCGAGCGGAGGGGGCCGGCCGAAATTGAGGGCGCGATTGCCGCAAGCTGACGCGCGTTCACATCGTGTGATCAGACCCCGTGAATGGCCGCTTATGCCAATTGACGTCACCGCGCCTCGAGGCGCGCCTCTAGATCATCCAGATAGCTGCGGCGCATCAGCGCATAGGTAAGCGCGGCCAGCAGGCACGGGACCGGCAACAGTCGGAACGCCTCGGTCAAGCCAATCGTGTCGGCGATCCGCCCGGTCAGGATTGGTCCCGGTGCCAGTCCGATCAGGTTGTTGGCGAGGGTCAGGGTCGCAAAGGCAGAGCCGTGGATGGCCAACGGCGTCAGGTTGGCGACCATCGCACCCACCGGCCCGACTGTGCCTGCGACAAGGAACATGGCGATGCCCAGCAGGACCAGTTGCGGCATCCCGGGCGGCAGCAGCATGGCCAGGAACAGGCTCAGCGCGGTGCCGAGACAGTAGGCGATGGCAAGTACGATCTTGGCTTTGGGCTGATTGCGCGCCAGCCGGTCGCTGGCCATGCCGCACAGAATCATACCCGAGCCGCAGATCAGCAGAAGTAGGGCGGCGAGCGAGCCGGCCTTGTCGACCGGCAGGTGATAGACCCGGTTGAAATAGCTCGGCAGCCAGGCCGGCAAGGCCCCGGCCGCGAACAGCTGCAAACCACTGGCGACGTAGGCCAGCCGGACCGAGCGGTTACCGACTAGGTCGCGCAACGGGGCCACCTGCGAAGCCTGTGCCGCGCAGCCAGTATCCGCCAGCGCTGCAATCCGGCGCTCCTTGACAAGCAGAGGGTAAAGGATGCCAAGCACCAGCCCGGCGAGGCCAATTGCGGCAAAGACTGTGCGCCAGCCGTGGCTGGCGGCAATGGCTCCGCCAATCGCCACGCCCAGCACCTGGCCGAACAGACCTCCGGCCATGAATGCGGCCGAGAGGGTGGCGCGCAGCCGCGCCGGGAAGACCGAGATGACCACCGCGATGCCGACGCTGCCATAGGCCGCCTCGCCAATCCCGACCAGCGCGCGGCCAATCAGCATGGTCTCGAAGCTCTCCGCCGCGGCGCAGAGCAGTGTCGCGACGCTCCACAGGATCGCCATCAGCGCCAGGCTCCGCACCCGGCCCCAACGGTCGGCGGCGAGCGAGAGCGGAAAGGTCAGGATTCCGACCATAATCGCGACGATGCCCGATAGCAGCCCCAGTTGGGTGTCGGTCAGGCTCCATTCGGCCTTGAGCAGGGGGAATACCGCATTAAGCACCTGCCGGGCCATGTAATCGGAAATCAGCAGGCCAAAGCTGAGCGCGAAGACTAGCCAGGCATAGGTCGTAACCCGGTCCGGGCCGCCGGGCCCATCAATATTCTGCGCAATCGGTCCGGCCATGGCCTGTTCTCTCCCCGGATGGCCGCTGCTTGATCAATTCGTGGCCATCGAGCCAGGGCCCAAAACCGGCCGGTGGATTGAGGTGGCCCACCTCCCCCGCATCATGCAGTTGCGCACCCCAATCGTGGGCCATGTCGGCTACCCGGTCGAACTCGGCAAGCGGATCACTGCGGCTTGCTACGACCAGGGTCGGAAAGGGCAGCGGCCGGCGCGGGATCGGCAGCCAACCATTTGCAGAGAGGTCTTCATAGGACGGGTAGCCCGGCGGCAGCGGATGCTCGACATCGGCCGGCGTTGCCAGCAGCGCCGCCCTGATCGACCGGGTCGGCGCGAGCGCCCACTGTGCGACCATCAGGCATCCAGCGCTGTGCGCGGCAATTACCACTTCACCTTCGATGGCGCGCAGTGCGGCGTCGAGCGCGGCAACCCGTGCTGACCGTAACAACCGATACTCAGTGAGCGGTGCAACCGTCACCGATCCCGGAAAGGCACGGGCAGCATGGGTCTGCCAGTGGTCCTCGACATGGTCCCGAAGGCCGGGAACGAAGAGGACCGTCGCACTCATGCCGCGGCGCGGATTGCCGGGCGGCGCGGCTTGGGCTGCGGGTTGGGCAGCCAGCCGTTCTTTTCGAGCGTTTCCTCGACGCTCGAATAGAAGGTCCCGATCTGGTAGATCTCTTTGGCTTCCTTGCCGCTGGCAATCGGGCGGTAGAGTTCCTCTGAAATCCGCACCATCTTCTCGATCTGCTGGACCGATGTGGCGCGCTCGCCGCGGCGCCCCCACAGGTTGTCTTCCTGGCCAACCCGGACATGCAGGCCCATGGCAATACCCATCACGGTCAGCGGATACATTGAGCGCATCAGGCCTTCGACCGTGCAGACCGCGTTCTGCGGCAGGCGGTTGACGAACTCCATCAGGTTGCGCGGGTTCGGGCCATCGTGGCCGCCACCGATCGAGACCCAGTTGCAGACCAGCGGGCCCATGTAGTGGCCATTTCGCACCAGCCGCTCGACCGTTTCAAGATCGCGCGCACAGCCGATCTGGAAGTGGGTCTGGATGCCAGCCGCGGTCAGGCGCTTCATGTGTTCCTTCATGAACTTCGGACCGGCGTCGTAGTACATTTCGGTATAGGCTTCGCGGTAGACGTCCCACATCGTGGTGCCGCCCGCGTCTTCCTCGGTGATGAGCTCCATCACGTTCATCTGGTTGGTATTGACCGCCAGTGTCACCTGATCGGGAGTCGGGGTCAGGTCAGCCAGCATGTGGCGAGTATCATCGTCGAGCCACTCGGCCGCTGCGCTCTCGCTCTTAGGCGCAAAGCTGATCGAGCCGCCGACCTGCAGCACCATGTCGGGCACGGCCGTGCGCAGCCGGTCGAGCATTTCATTAAAGCGGTCGAGGTCCTTCGAACCTGTGCCATCGGGTTCGCGGACATGGAGGTGCAGCACAGTCGCACCGGCATTGTAGCAATCGACGGCCTTCTGGACCTGATCGGCATAGCTGACCGGAATGTCGTCGCTATCCTGCGGCATGAAGCTTGGCGCATAGGGCGCGACCTGGATGACCAGCGGATCCTGGTATTCGGGCAGCAGGCTTTCGTCGAAGAACTGCATGGTCTTTCTCCTGTCCTAGAAGGGTTTGTCACCGATGATGCCTGCGCGCTCCATCTGGCGGACGCAGGGCGGGTAATCCATCACGGCGTAATGCTGGGTGCAGCGGTTGTCCCAGATTGCAATCGAGCCGGGCTTCCACCGCCAACGCACCTGGTATTCGGGGATCTGCGCCCGGCCAATCAGGTAGTGCAGCAGGTTTGCCCCACCGGGTGCGTAATCCTGGCCGTAGCGGACGTTGGCGGCGGTGTGATAGTTGGTGAAGTGGGTGGTGAACCCACATACGTAGAGCGATTTTGCCCCGGTTTCCGGGTGCGTGCGAACCACCGGGTGCTCGGCATCGGGGAACTGGGCCTTCAGCGCCAGGCGCTTTTCATCCGGCATCCGAGCCCCGAAGCTGGCCTCGATCGAATGACGCGCCTTCAGCGGAGCGATGGTTTCCTTGATGTGGTCGGCCAGGTCCTCATAGGCCCGCTCCATGTTCGCCCACATCGTATCGCCGCCGACCGGCGGGCAGGTAATGCAGCGCAGCACCGCGCCCATCTGCGGTGCCTCGCGCCAGGTCGTGTCGGCATGCCACGAGTTCTCGTAGAAATCGGGCGGGGAGTTCTCGTCCTTGTAGAGCCGGACGAGGCCGGGATTTTCGGGATCGCTTCCGGCAACCGGATGGTCTTCCAGCGGTCCGAATCGCTCGGCAAAGGCGACGTGATCGGCCCGGCTGATATCCTGATCGCGCAGGAACAGCACCTTATGGCGCAGCAGCGCCGCCTTGATCTCGCCAAACAGGTCGTCGCTCCGCACGGCTTCGGCCAGGCTCACGCCGACGAGTTCGGCGCCGATGTGCTGGGTGAGTTGTTCGATCTTCATAGCACGAACACCGATGAGCCAAGGGTCTTGCCCGCTTCGAGATCACGGTGTGCCTGCGCGCACTCTTCAAGTGCGTAGCGCTGGCCGATCTCCACCTTAATGCGCCCCGCCGAGAGGTTGTCGAACCAGAACCTGGCCAACTCGGCGCGTTCGGCCGAATCAGCGAAGAAGTCGGCAAAGGCCGGCCGGATAAAATAGACCGAGCCCTGGAGCATCAGCTGAAAGGCATCGATGGGCGGGAAGGGACCCGAAGCTGTACCGCACCCAACCAGCACGCCGCGCCGCCGTAGCGACTTCAGTGAGCCTTCAAAGGTATCCTTGCCCACGGAGTCAAACACCGTTTGCACGCCTTCGCCGCCAGTCAGTTCCTTGACGCGCGCGGCAACATCCTCGCGCCGGTAAAAGATGATCTCGTCACAGCCGAGCTCGCGGGCCTTTGCGGCCTTTTCCTCGGTCGAGACGGTGCCGATCACCCGCAGGCCGAGTAGCTTGGCAATCTGGATCGCCAACAAGCCAACCCCGCCGGCCGCCGCATGAAGCAGAATGGTGTCGCCTGCCTTGAGCCGCGGATCGGCCTTCATCAGCCAATAGGTTGCCGAGAGGCCACGCATGGTCGAGGCGGCGGCTGTTTCAAACGAGACGCATTCCGGCAGCTTGAACAGCGGCGCGGCGGGCATGACCCGCTCGGTCGCGTAGGCGCCCAGCGGGCCGCCGTTATAGCTGACCCTGTCACCAACCGCGACGTGGGTCACCCCTTCGCCGACGGCCTCAACCGTGCCAGCCCCTTCGACGCCGATCCCGCAGGGCGGCTGGACCGGATAATAGCCCGAGCGGAAATATGTATCGGCAAAGTTGCAGCCAACAGCCGCGTGCCGAATCAGCACTTCGCACGGACCCGGTGTGCCGACCTCGACGTCCTCCACCATAAGGACTTCCGGACCGCCAGTTGTGTGGGAACGTACAGCCTTCGCCACGGTCATTGCTCTCCCAAGCTCTCTGACTTGATACTAGGTGAGTCGGGGCTTGCGGTTTTCACATTTCATGACATTGTTTTTCCAATTGGCGTCACGAAGCCAGCGGAGAAGCGATGACTGAACTGGTCCGCGTTGCGGCACTGACCAGCTATTTCGAGACGATGGCCGGACTGGATTGCGATCCGCGCCCTTTGCTCAAGGAGCAGGGGCTGTCGGCCGACCTGCTGGTCAATCCGGAACAGCTGATCCCGGCCCGCGCCGCGATCCGCCTGCTCGAGCGCAGTGCGGCGGTCACTGGCTGTATGACGCTCGGCCTGCGCATGGCTGAGGGTCGCGCGCTCGCCAACCTCGGCGCGACCAGCCTGCTGATCGCCCACCAGCCGACCTTGCGCCATGCGCTCACCGCGCTGCGCGAATTCCGCGCCCGAATCAATTCGACGCTGGTACTCCATGTCGAGGAGATCGACGACGACGCAATCCTGCGCGAGGATTTCGCCCTGCGCCTCCCGGAACCGTCGCGGCAGTCTTCGGACCTGGCGCTGGGCGTGCTGATGCGGCTTTGCAGCGAAGTGCTGGAACCTGGTTGGGCACCGCGACTGGTCTGCTTCTCACACCAAGGTCCGCCGGCAGCCGACCTGCCGATCTTTGCCCGCGTGTTCCGCTGCCCGGTGCAGTTCGACAGCGAGCTTAACGGGTTGATCCTGCGCCAGGCCGATCTAGACCGCCCGAACCAGCGCGCCGATGACCAGCTGGCGCGCCATGCCCGCAGCTTGCTCGATACCGTCATGAGCCCGGCCGAGCGAACCGCCATCCAGGATGTCGACCAGCTGATCCGCCTGCTGATGCCAGCCGGGCGCGCCTCGATCCAGAACTGCGCCGCTTCGATGGGGGTGACGGTGCGGACCCTGCAGCGGATGCTCGATGCCGACGGGACAAGCTTCAGCGTGCTGCTCAACGAGGCGCGGATGCAGCTCGCGACCCAGTACCTCGCCAATCCCCGCATGCGGATCACCGATATTGCGGAAATGCTGGGATATAGCTCAATCGGGGCCTTCAGCCGCTGGCACAGGCAGATCTTCGGCGTGCCGCCCCGCTTGGTACGACGGTGAGGATCGCAGTCACACGTCACTCCATTGGTTTAGTTGGTCGCGCATTACACTTCTACCTGCTTAACCAACGACCGTTCTCAGCAGTTTGGTTTGGAGTGCTCGACGGCAGCAATGTCGGCGTTTCAGGAGGAGCTTCGTGACGACGACGCATTGCTCATGCGCTGGCTGTGATCAATGAGCCCTGAGCCTACCCACCAATGAAGCTCTTGCGCATCCGGGCGCTGTCGGCGCGGTTGCCGGTGAAAATCTCGAAGGCGCGCGCAGCCTGGCAAACTACCATGCCACTACCATTCAGTACCCGGCAGCCGCGCTCGTGGGCGATGCGCAGCATCTCAGTCTCGATCGGAAAATAAACGATGTCGGCAACCCAGTGGCGCGGCTCGATCAACGCCGGGTCGATCGCCGTGCCGGGGTGGGCGGCCATACCCATTGGCGTCGTGTTGACGATGCCGTCGACAGCGCTTGTCTTCAACGCATCACCTGCGCAAGTGACAACGCGTCCGGCACCATAATGTGCTGCAAGTCGGCGCGCGAGCACTTCTGCACGAGTCATGTCGACATCGGTGATTTCCAGCACGCCGACACCATGGGAAAGCAGGGCATTGGCGACCGCCGCACCGGCGCCGCCCGCGCCAAGTTGCAGTACACGGCTGAGTTTTGCACCCGGCAGGCCTTCGGCCAAGCTTTCCTGAAAGCCGGTCTTGTCGGTGTTGTAGCCGATCAGGCGGCCCCCGCGCATGGCGACGGTGTTCACTGCGCCTACCGATGTGGCGCATTCCGCCAGTTCATCGAGCAGCGGCAGGACTGCTTGTTTGAACGGAAAGGTAACATTCACGCCGCTGAACCCGTCATCGGCCAGTCGGCGCAGGAGCGGCCCGAGGGCATCGTCGGCGAGACCGCGCTCGGTGAAGTCGAACAGCTCGTAAGTCAGCTCAAGGCCTTGCGCCCTAGCTTCCTGTTCGTGGAGCCAGGGAGAACGCGATGCCATGATGGCGCGGCCAAGGAGCCCGGTTCGAAACATCTTGTCCTTCGTCTAAAAGAGGCCGGTGCCCATAATGCAAGCATTACGGCACCGGCCTTCAGGGTGGATCAGAAGCCGAACTTCACGCCGACGTAGAATGAGCGGCCGATTGCGTCATAGAGCGCGGTATCGGTGCCGTTCTGCGAACTCGCCACGAAGGGCAGGTCCTTGTCGAACAGGTTGGTGACCCCTGCGCGCAATTCGAAATCCTTCGTCAGCTTTACGTTCGCAAAGAGATCGAACAGCGAATAGGGCGCCACGCCAACCTGCGCATTGGCCGGGGTGAGGACAGCCGAGTTGTCCTTCAGGCCGCTCTGGTAGCGCCAGCGCAGACCGACACCCAGCGTGTCCGACTTGTAGCCAAAGGTGGTCAGGCTCTTCCAACGCGGAGTGGCGCGCGGCGGGATCGAACCCGGGTTGGTACCGCCAACGCTGACGCCAGTGTAGTCAAGGAACGAGGCGCCCGGCAGCAGCTGAATCTTGTAGCTGTTGAGCCAGCCGATCGCCGAATCGACATAGAGCTTGCCGGTCTGGCCCAGGAACGGCGCGGGGACACCCCAGTGGACCTGCACTTCGACCCCGTCGGTCTTGAGCTGGCCGAGGTTGAGGTATGGTGTCGCGACGTTGAGGATCTGGCCGGTCGAGGAATCGCGACTGATCAGTGTGCAGTATTCGTTAGAGGCGCTGTATGTCGGGTTCGAACCATCGAGGTTGAAACACTTCGACAGCACGGTCAGGCCCGGAACGGTCGAAATCACGTTCTGGATCTTGATGTTGTAGTAATCGACCGAGAGCGAGAAATCGCCGAGCAGGCCGCTGGTGCGCGGCGCATTGAACACAAAGCCGACATTGAAGGTATTGGCCCGTTCCGGGGTCAGCGTGGTGTTGCCGCCCACGACCTGACCGGTAGCCGTGGTCGGGAACTGGTAGCTGCCGATCACCGACGAGGGCACGCCCTGCGTTACGCACAGGTTCGCTACACTGGTTCCGTTGGCGCCGGTGCGGGCGCTGGAGCGCACGTCGCAAGGATCGCCCAGCGAGCTTGGCGGGGTCCCGATAACGAGCTGCGTGCCCTGCGGCGGCGAGAACAATTCGCCGATGTTGGGCGCGCGCACCGCGCGCTGATAGCTGCCGCGGATCAGCAGGTTTTCAACCGGCCGCCAGCGAGCGTCAGCCTCGTACGAGGTGACCGAACCGGTCACCGAATAGTCCGACACGCGAACCGCCGCACCAACGCCCAGTTCATAGAAGAACGGCTTGTCGGCCAGCAGCGGCACGTCGACTTGTGCCGCGAATTCCTTCACCGACAGCGACTTCTTCGACACCGGCAGGGTGTTCACCACGCCTTCGATGTTACCCGCCGTATTGGTCGGCGCGTAGATGTTGAAGGCGTTGGGCGCGACGAGGTCGGCGTCGGGCGAATAGGAATAGGTGTTCTTGCGGTAGTTGGCGACGAACGCAACCTGCACCGGGCCGGCACCAAGATCGAACAGGCGGCCGTTGACCTGGCCCTGAACCTGCGCCTGACCAAGCTTTTCGACGCTACGGGCATCCTTGGTGATGAAGGCCTGGCACTGCGGCGACAGTGAGCGAGCATTGGCATCGCCAAAGGGATTGAACCCGCCGGCGCAGATCGAGGCACCGCCATCGGGCGCATTGAGCAGCTGTTGGACCTGGCTCTTCAGGACCGCGTTGTGCATCGTCTGGTTGTGGTGGCTCTCGTCATAGCTGGCGAAGACGTCAAAATTCCAGCCATCGGCGATTTCGCCCTTGAAGCCCGCGAGGTACTGCAGGACCTGGTAGTTTTCGTCCCAGTTCTTCCATGGCACGCCCACGTAGCGGCCATTCCAGGTGAAGTTCGCGGTCGGGTTCGGGCGCGAGGCGAGGATCGTTTGCAGGTCGGCCGGAATGAACGGATTGGTCACCGGGATCGAAGTCAGCGCCGGGAACTGCGTCAGGCTGCCGCCACTGGCCGTGTTGACGGTGAGGTCCACGTACATGAACTGGCTGTAGACGTTGAGGTTTGGCGCAACGTCGTAATCTGCCTTGAGGAAGGCGGTCTTGCGTTCGAGCGAGTTGAGCAGTTGGGCCTGCTGGCCGACCGGCATGCGGACGTTGCCACCGATCACCATGTAACCGTTGGCGTCGGTCGGACCCTTGTAGTTCACCGCGCCGGTCTGGACGAATAGGGTGCCATCGTCGTTGAAGCCGAGGTTCTGGGTATTATTGCGGGTGCCGGTGTAGCCATAGGTGGAGAACACCGCCTGCTCGACCCCTGCGTTCGGCAGGTTCGTGGCGCTGGGGACGAAGGTGCCGTAGCCGATGTACGACGAAGGCGTCTTGTTGTGGAAGAAGTCGCGCGAACCGCCGGCCAGCGGGTCCTGCTTGGTGTAGCTGAATGCGGCGGTGACATGGCCGGCGCCGTCGGCAAAGCTCGATCCGAACGCGACCGAGCCGCTGAACTTGTTGGCATCGCCCCGGCCGCTGATCGAATCCATCAGATCGATCTTGACCCCGTCGAAATTCTTGATGGTCTTGAAGTTGACCACGCCCGACATCGCGTCCGAACCATAGACCGCCGAAGCGCCACCGGTGATCGTGTCGATCCCGCCAATGATCGAATCCGGCAGGATGTTGATGTCGACGTTGCCCGCGATGTCCGAGATCGGCAGGCGCTTGCCATCAAGCAGCACAAGGTTGCGGTTTGTGCCGAGGCCGTGAAGGTTGATCGAGGCGCGCCCGCCGGTGCCCTGGCCGCCGGTTGCGGCGTTGCCACCGACGGTGAAGCTGGGGATCTGGTTCAGCGCATCGTTGAGGTTGGCGGCGCCGCTTTCCTTGATGGCAGCTTCAGACACCGTGACAATCGGGCTGACAGCGGTGTTGTTCGGGCGCTGGATCAGCGAGCCGGTAACGACGATGACTTCGGCGTCATTCGAAGTGTCGGCGCTGTCCTGCGCGTCCTGGGCCAGCGCGGGGCTCGCCAGGGCGACAGCAAACGAGAACAGTGAAGCGGAGACCGCGAGGCGCGGGCCAATCTTGTGCATGGTTATCCCTCCCATTGCCGGCACTTTTGCCAGCCTGCAGGCAGCGCATTTATGTTACGAACTAGTTCCTGTCAATTTATTCAGGAGCAGATTCTTCCGAAAGTCGCCGAACCACCGCAACACAGGCCGCGCAAAGCAGCAGCGGAACGCAATAAGCGGCAAAAAGCAGTGGGAGGGCGACCTTGACTGCCAACAGGTATCCGCCAAACATCGGACCTATGATTGCGCCGCTGCGGCCGATTCCGATCGCCCAGCCGATGCCGGTCGCGCGAAACGCCGCGGGATAGGCTGACGCCGCCAGCGGCCAGACCCCGTTGTAGCCGCCTTGCAGCAGCACCCCGATGAGAAACGCTGTGGCCAGCGTTGCACCTACTGACATCGACACCGAACCGAACAGCAGCATTGCTGCCGCCGCAGCGCTCAGCATTGCGGGCACCAGTCGCCCCAGCGGCACACGCACCGCCAGCACGCTCATCGCCGCCGTGCCGACGAAGGCGCCGAGGTTGTAAAGCGCCCCGGCATAGATCCCGTTGGTTTCCGACAGGCCCGCCTCGATCGATAGCTTCGGGATCCAGCTGACGATGAAGTAGAGCACCATCAGGCCAAAGAACACAGCGCCCCATAGCGCCAACGTGCGTTTGCGGAAGGCAGGCACGAACAGCGCCGCTACCCGCCCCGCAGGCGCGCCGTCGGCAGCGACAGGCGCTCGGACGCCAGCATCGCTCAGCATTTTCCAGGCGATCGGGAACAGGACGACGGTGATTGCCCCCGCTCCGGTCAGTATCTGCTGCCAGCTATAGTGCGGCAGCAGCTGTGCGATGACGAGACCGGTAAACACCGCCGCAAACGGATAGCCGGCCTGGACCATGCCGACCGCCAGGTTGGCATGACTGGGCGGCGCGCTTTCGGCGGCCAGCGCTGCCATCGAGGCCAGCACCGTTCCGATCCCGGCGCCGACCACGACCCGCAAGGCAAACAATTCGGTGACGCCTCCGGCATAGCCGCTCGCCAGCATGCCCGCCGACATGAGCGCTAGTGCGGCCAGGATCACCCGCCGCCGCCCGAACCGGTCAGCCAGCGGTGCAATGCCCATCCCGCCGATCGCCATGCCGAGCAGGCCTGCACTGAACAGGTTGCCCATGACTGCCGCATCGATCTGCCAGTCCTGCTGGATGCGCGGGGCGATGTAGGACAGGATCGTGACGTCGATCCCGTCGGCCATATTGATCGCGAAGCACAAGGCAACGATGCCGAAGGCTTGCAACGTCCAGCGGTCGGAACCGCCGGCCTCGGCAGTGATGGGGTTGGCAGCCATGATCCTCTTTCCCGGTTATGTCCGGGCAACGCGCATGCGATCAGGCGACCGGGCGCAGGGCCCCGCGCGAGTCAATCCTTGCGCGATACCCAGGCGATTATGATGTCCGCCACCTGGCTCGCCCGGCGTTCGATCGCGTCCGTGCTCGACATGTCGATCCCGAAGTTGTGCGAGAAGGTGAACTGGTTGGAGACGTTGTAGAAACTCAGCGCGGTAATATTCATGTGCAGTTCGACCGGGTCGATCCCGGCACGAAACGAGCCTTCGGCCTCGCCGCGCGCGATGATCCGCGTCAGGATGTCGATGACCTTGCGGTTGCCCTGCGGCAGCTCCGAAATCTGCTTCAGGTGTTCGGCGCGGTGGATGTTTTCGTTCATCACCAGCCGCACCAGTTCCGGGTGCTGCGAGTGATAACGTACGTCGTGCTCGATCAGGCGGCGTAGCGCATCGACTGCGCTGCCGGTTTCGATATCGACACTGCTCTCGCTTTCACGCACCCGCTTGTAGGCGCGCTCAAGTACCGCGCGGTAAAGCTCGTCCTTGCCCTCGAAGTAGTAGTAGATCTTGCGCTTGGTGGCCTTGCCCGCGATCTCGTCGATCCGCGCCCCGGCCAGGCCCTTTTCGACGAACTCACCGGTCGCGATGTCGATGATCTGGTTGATCGCCTGCTCGCGAGCTTCGGCATGGCTGCGGCGCGGCGGCTTTTCGGATTTGGGCGGCACGGGCTCTGACGCGGGTGCGGTGTCGGGCAAGGCAACTGTTCCTTCGGACTTCAAGGCACGCGCAGTATCGCACGCGATTTCGCGTTTGATAGCGCCCTTATGCCGTGCCGTCTCTAGGACAAAGCCCATCATACTCTCTCGAATTTTTATGTTACGAACTAGTTCCTGTCATTTTTGCTTTTGTCAATGCCCGGCCAGTGATAGAACCCGCCCACAACCGGAATCGTGATGCCGGGAATGGGAGCATGGAAGGCGCGATGAAGACCTCGATCGCTACGGTTTCGATCAGCGGTGCGCTGGACGCCAAGCTGCAGGCGATCGCGGGCGCGGGCTATTCGGGCGCCGAGATTTTCGAGAACGACCTGCTCTCCACCCACCTTTCCGCGCGCGAGATTGCCGCGCTGATGGGCGAGCTTGGCCTTGCCTGCACCATGTTCCAGCCGTTTCGCGACCTCGAAGGACTGCCCGCAGCCCAGCGCCAACGCGCCTTTGACCGGCTTGAGCGCAAGTTCGACGTGATGGCCGAACTCGGCACCGATCTGCTTCTGGTCTGTTCGAGCTGTTCGCCGCTGGCAACGGAGGATCGCGGACAAATCCTCGCCGACCTGCACGAAGCCGGCGAACGCGCGGCCGCTCGAGGGATGCGGATCGGCTATGAGGCGCTGGCCTGGGGTCGCCACGTCAATGACCACCGCGATGCCTGGGCGCTGGTACGCGATGTCGATCATCCCGCTCTTGGCCTCGTGCTCGACAGCTTCCACTCGCTCGCGCGCAAGGTGCCTTCGAGCAGCATCGGCGATATTCGCGCCGACAAGCTGTTCATCGTCCAGGTCGCCGACGCGCCGCTGCTCGACATGGACTACCTTGGTTGGAGCCGCCATTTCCGCTGCATGCCGGGGCAGGGCGAATTCCCGCTCGACGACTGGGCCGAGGCGATCCGCAAGATCGGCTACGACGGTTACTGGAGCCTCGAAATATTCAACGACCGGTTCCGAGCCGGCTCCGCCAGCGGGGTCGCGCTCGACGGCTATCGCTCGCTGCGCTTGCTGGAAACCGGGATCGCCCGGCCATCGTCGGCCAGTGCCGCCATGCCCCCGCGCGCCGAGCCGACCGGGGTGGAGTTCATCGAGTTTGCAGCCAGCCAAGCCGAGGCCGAGGCGCTTGGCGCCATGCTCCGCCCGCTCGGCTTCAAGCCCACTGCACGCCACCGCAACAAGGACGTGACCCGCTGGCAGCAGGGTTCGATCAACCTCGTCATCAATTGCGAGCCGGAAGGGCTGGCCCACAGCTTCGACATCGTCCACGGCGCCTCGGTCTGCGCCATCGGGCTGGCAGTGGGAGACGTTCCAGCCGCGCTGGCCCGCGCCGATACGCTGTCCATAGCCCGCTTCGAGCAGGCGATCGGCCCGGATGAATGGCCGATCCCCAGCGTGCGCGCCGTAGGCGGTAGCCTGCTCTACCTGGTCGACAAGGCGACGCGCGACGCGATGTGGGTACACGAATTCCCCCATCGGCTCGAACAAGTCGATCCATCGCCAAATCTGGCCACGATCGACCACATCGCGCAGACTATGCAGTTCGAGGAATTCCTCAGCTGGCTGCTGTTCTATGTCAGCCTGTTCGATCTGGCGAAGACGCCGCAGCTCGAAATCGCCGACCCGATGGGACTGGTACAAAGCCAGGCGGTCGAAAGCCCCAACCACGCCGTGCGCTTCACGCTCAACGGCAGCCTGGCGCACCAATCGCTGTCCTCGCGCTTCATCCAGAACTATTTCGGCGCGGGCGTACAGCACATCGCCTTTGCCTGCACCGATATCTTCGCCGCCGCCGATGCAGCGATCGCGGGCGGGTTGGAGCGGCTTGAAATCCCGCGCAACTACTATGACGATCTCGAAGCGCGCTGGGGGCTGGACCCTGACCTGATCGAAGCGATGGCCGCGCGCGACATCCTCTACGACCGGACCGTCGAACCCGATGGGACCGAGGCTGAATACTTTCAGTTCTATAGCCGCGCGTTTGCGCGCCGGGTGTTCTTCGAACTGGTCGAGCGGCGCGGCTACAGCGGATACGGCGCTGTCAACGCCCCGATCCGACTTGCGGCGCAGGCCCGTTACAAACCGCAATTTTTCGACTGACGAACAATAATCGACTGATGGAGAGCCTTCGATGAACCTGACCAAGCCCGGCCTGCTGGCCGCTGCCGCCGCCCTGATGCTTGGCATCGCTGGCAACGCCGCCGCTTCCAAGCCGCGCGTCTTCGCGGTGGCCGATGCGCCCGTTCTCGAAGACCGCTTCCCGGTTCAGCCGGTGATCTTCCCCAAGGGGGTGAAGGCCTACCGCGACGTCGTCTACCAGCAGCTGCCCGGCTATATCCCGCAGGTCGTCGACATCTATGTCCCCGCCACCCAGGGGCCGCATCCGCTAGTGCTTTACATCCACGGCGGCGGCTGGATCGGCGGGCACACCCGCCATTCTGGCGCACTCGCGAACTTCCCGGGGGTTCTCGCCCAGCTTGCCTCGGAAGGCTTCACGGTGGTCAGCCTCGAATACCGGCTTTCGAGCGAGGCGAAATTCCCCGCGCAGTTGCAGGATTCCAAGGCCGCGCTGCGCTTTCTGGGCGACCACGCCGCGCTATACAAGATCGACACCAAGCGCGTGGGCATCTGGGGCGGATCGGCCGGCGGGCACCTGACCGCACTAACCGCGTTGACCTGCGGCAACACCGCGCTTGATCCGAATGCAGCCAAGGACATCTGCGCAACAGCAGCGGTTACCTGGTACGGCGTGTTTGATTTCGGCGCGCTCGTCGCCTCGCGCCCCGGCGGCGCGGACGACGCCGCTGTGCGCCTGATGGGCTGCAATGGCGCCTGCACCCCCGAACAGCTCGCGGTGGCTAGCCCCGTTACCTACATCGACCCTAAGGATCCGCCGTTCCTGCTGATCCATGGCGACGAGGACAAGGTGGTCCCCGTTGCCCAGTCGCACCTGGCCGAAGCACGGTTGCGCGCCGCCGGGGTTCCGGTCGAGGCAATTTATATCCCCGGCGTCGATCACAGCTTTATCGGCCATACGCCGGCCGAAACGCGCGATGCCACCAACCGCGCCACCAACGCCACGTTCGACTTCTTCCATGCCAAGCTGGGAGTGCCGTGGAAGTGATTGGCAGGGCAATAGCCACGCTGCTCCTGCTGTTGGCCGGAGCAGGCGCAGCCGAAGCCCGCCCGGTGCGTGTCGATGGCGGCCTGATCGAAGGCACCAGCCTGCCCTCGGGCGTCGATGCATGGTTGGGCGTGCCCTTTGCCGCTCCGCCGCTGCGCGACCTGCGCTGGAAGCCGCCGCAGCCGGTCGCCCCGTGGCGGGGGACCTATCACGCAGACCGCTTCGCGCCGGAATGCCTCCAGCCGCTGCGCAGCCCGCGCCAGAACCACTACTTCGGCAACGAGGCGACCAGCGAGGATTGCCTCTACCTCAATATCTGGGCGCCCAAGGGTGCGCGCAAGAAGGTGCCGGTGGTCGTGTGGATCTATGGCGGGGGCTTCAACATCGGCTCGGCCAGCATGGCCAACTATTCGGGCGAACCGCTGGCTAACGCCGGGGTAATCCGGGTCAACATCGCCTACCGCGTCGGCGCGCTGGGCTTTCTGGCGCATCCCGAACTCTCGGCCGAATCCGGCTATGGCGGCTCGGGCAACTATGGGCTGATGGACCAGATCGCCGCGCTGCAGTGGATCCAGCGCAATATTGCAAGGTTCGGCGGCGATCCCGCCAATGTCACCTTAGTTGGCCAGTCGGCTGGATCGATGTCGGTTGCACTGCTGCAACTCAGCCCCGAGGCAAAGGGCCTGTTCCAGCGCGCCGTTGGAATGAGCGGCAGTCCGTTTGGCAGGATGCTCGGCCCTGCCCCGCTCGACAAGGCCGAAGCGCAAGGGATGGCGCTGCAAAAGGAACTTGGCGCAACCTCGCTGGCCGATATGCGCGCACTACCCGGTGACAAGGTGGCGGCTGCCATGAGCCCCCGCGATCCGATTGTGCTCGATGGGTGGGTGCTCACCGGCACGGCCGAGCAAACTTTTGCCGCCGGCCGCCAGAACGACGTGCCTGTGCTGATCGGCTATACCCGCGACGAAAGCTTCCGTCCATTCGGCCCGATTTCCACCCTCGAAATGCTGGCCGCCGCCGTACGCGAACGGTTTGGTGACCGGGCCGATGCAATCCTTTCTGCCTATGCCGGCGAAGACCCCGCCCGCGCGGCTACCGATATTGCGCGTGACAGCACGGTCGGGCTGCAGATGTCCCAATGGGCGGCAGCGCAGGCGCGCTTCGGCAAGGCGCCAGCCTATGCCTATCTCTTCACCCGCCGCCAACCCTATGCACCGGGCATCACGTTCAGCGATCACGATCCGGCGACAGTCGGAGCCTATCACACCGGCGATGTGCCCTATTGGCTGCGCACCCGCGATGCGCTGAACCTGTTCCGTACAACGCGCATCTGGGAACCGGGAGACACGGCGCTGGAAGCCGAAATGTCCAGCGCATTGCTGTCTTTCGCGCGCACCGGCACACCGATCAGCCCCACGATCGGCCGCTGGCCTACCTTCGATCTCTCCCGCGCCCGCCTCGTGTGGTTGGGGCTGGAAAGCAAGGTGATCGACTGGCCGCATTTCGGCGATATGGACCTTTTCGCTGGCACGGCTCCGCTACCGCGCCCGATCGGATCGAAGCCGCGGGACTGATGCGTCGCTGGGCCATCACTGCGCTGGCCATCGCAGCATGGCTCCCCCCTGTGCAGGCACAGGTCCAGCAGTCTTGCCCATCCGATAGCGAGCTGGACTATGTTTGCGGTGCCCAGAAACCCGAAGACGTGCTGGCCCTGCCCGGTACGCGCTGGCTAATTGCCAGCGGGTTTGCGCCAGGTGCGGGGCTCAAGCTGGTCGATGCAAGGACCCGCACCCTGCGCCCCTGGTTCGAAGGATCGTCCGCGCAGGTTGCGTGGGACCGTCAGCGCTTTCCCAACTGCCCGGGGCCGCTCGACCCGGCCCTGTTCAACGCGCGTGGGATCGCCCTGCAAAACCTTGGGAAAAACCGTTGGCAACTGCTCGTGGTCAATCATGGCGGCCGGGAATCGATCGAAGCTTTCGAAATCAACGCCTCCGGCATGACTCCCTCGCTCACTTGGCGCGGTTGCCAACCGATGCCAGTGGGACAGGTAGCCAACGCGGTGGCTGCCTTTCCGGATGGGACCGTGCTTGCCACGGTGCTGACCCGCCCAGGTACGACCATCGGCGACTTCATGCTGGGACGCATCACGGGAGGCGTCTGGCAATGGCTCCCAGGGGCAGCGGCGTTCACCCTACTCCCCGGAACCGAGCTACCCGGCAACAACGGCCTCGAAGTCGATCCCGATGGGCAGCATTTCTATGTCGTCAGCTTCGGCTGGCATGCCGTGGCGGTATTTGACCGGCACAATACTGCAAAGCCGGTTGAGGTCGTTACAGCGCTCGACTTCATGCCAGACAACATCCATTGGACCGGGGGACACCTGCTGCTCACGGGGATGCGGCTTGACGAACCGGCCTGTGGGGGCCTGCGCAAGGTGGTGAACGGCAAGGCCGATCCCATGCTCTGCCATCGCGGCTGGGTTGTCGGGGAATTGGATCTAGCCAACCACAGAATTTCGACTTTCGCTTATGGTCGTCCACAAGCAGGATTCAATGGCTATTCGGGCGCGGCCCTCGTCGCCGGCGAACTATGGCTAGGCTCGTTTCAGGCTGATCGGCTGGCCGTGTTGCGGATCAGGGGCGCGGCAGAGCGTGATGCCGAGCCCCCGCCGTTGAGCTTGCTGTAAAGAACGAGAAGTAACGCTCAGATCGGAAAATGTCCGGGCTGGGTTTCGACGGTGATCCAGCGGGTTTCGGTGAAGCTGTCGATGCCCTGCTTGCCGCCGAAGCGGCCATAGCCCGAAGCTCCGACGCCGCCGAAGGGCATCTGGGC
>NZ_JAYSBK010000019.1:0-38283 GCF_041915465.1 Novosphingobium sp.
CGCACGGTAAATGCGCCAAGATCATGGCTGACCGGCTGGATCGTGGTCGTGATGCCCATGGTCATTCTCCCGGTGCGCGCGCCTTGATTGCGAGCGCGTGGACCCGTTGGCCTGGAATGTCGCCCAGCGCGCGGATCACCATGCGCTGGCGTTCGAGGCGGGATTTGCCGGCAAAGGCCGGACTCTCCATCTCCACCGTGAAGTGCGATTCGCCCGATCCATCGTGTCCCGCATGGCCGTGGTGGCGGTCGCTGTCGTTGATTACCGTAACGGCGGCGGGAGCGAAGGCGGCGCTGAGCAGCGCTTCGATTTCAAGAGCGATGGGGCCTTTCATGCCTTCCCTTCTAACGCATCAATCGCCATGTGGAAGCGTTCAGGTAGCCCCGTGGCACGCAATAATCGAGGAACAGTGAGGCAGGATCGATTTCATGGCCGCGTCGGCGGTTCGGGCCGCCGGTGCGATGCGCCGGGCTGCACCGAGGTCGGCGAATTTCGCGCGCCCGGGCCGCGCTCGTCCAGCTTCGACGGGCCGGGCGATTACCGCTGGTTCTGCCTCGATCACATCCGCCAGTTCAACGCCGGGTATGACTGGTTCGAGGGCATGACCCCGGAAGAGATCATGCGGGCGCAATCTCCGATCCACGGCTGGGAGCGCGAAACCCGCGCCTTTTCTCCCACCGCCGGGATCGATAGCGCCCCGCGCTGGGCCGATTTCAAGGATCCGCTCGAGGCAATCAGCAGCCGTGCGCGGATGCGCCGCCCGGCCGAGCGCAAGGACGGCCGCGCGGTGACGCCGGACGAGCGCCGCGCGCTGGAGGTGCTGAACCTGCCGCTCGACGCCGACCGCAAGGCCTTGCGTCAGCGCTATACCGAGCTGGTCCACGCGCTTCATCCGGATCGCAACGGCGGTGACCGCTCAAGCGAAAAGCGGCTCCAGGCAGTGATCGAGGCCTATCAGCTGCTGCGCAAGGCGGCGGCCTTTGCCTGACTTTAGTCCGAGTGTTTGACCGCCTCGCACAGCGCCTTCAACTGGTCGGCGACCATGCCCCAGCCCTGCTCGAAGCCCATGTCGCGGTGGTGGGCATGGCTTTCCGGTGACCAGTGGCGCGCGCGGCCCGTATAGCGCGTACCGTCGTCCTCGGGCGCAATTTCCCAGATCCCGATCATGAACGGTCCGGAAGGCTGCAGATCGCCCTCGATCGCGTCGGTCACGGCAAAGCGGCGGCCCTCGTCCCAGGCGAGGATGAAGCCGGGATGCCTGTTCACTTCGCCATCAGGGCCGTACATGACGATTTCCGACTGGCCGCCGGCCTGGCGATCCATTCTGGCCACTTCCGCGCGCCAGGGCTGGGGGCACCACCATTCCGGAATGCGGTTGGTCAGCACGTCCCACACCGTTGCGGGCGGGGCGTCGATCAGGCGGGTTACGGACAGTTCGTACATCGGGCATCCAATCCAGTATCTGTGGCTCAGTCCCGCGTTGGGGCGCCGAGCGGGAAATAGGCACGATAGGGCCGCGCTTCGTCGATGCAACGGGCAACCTCGGGCAGGGCCAGCAAGTGCGCGCGCCATTGCCTGAGGCGGTCCAGTTCCATCGGGATCGGATAGACCCAGTCGGCGTAGAACAGGGCCGGGGCCGCGGCGCATTCGATCAGCGTGATCGCATCCGCCTCCGCGCGCCGGCCCAGCCAGGCATCGACCCAGCGATAGGCGCGGTCCAGTTCGCCCCGTGCATGGCCTTCGGTGACCGGATTGGGCATTCCAGGCGAGCGGATATGCTCGGCGACGATGGCCTGCATCGGCGCCATGACGTAATTGTCGAACACCCGGTCGATCATCCTCGTCTCAAGCGCTCGGTCAGGATCAGTCGGCAACAGTTCAGCGGGGCCGGGATGGTGCAGCGCGAGATATTCGATGATGACCGTCGCCTCGAACAGCGTGCGGTCGCCATCGACGAGTACCGGGAACTTGCCGAGCGGGCTGGCGTGGGCAACGAAGGCGGCGTGATCGGCATGTTCGGGGTCGACCATGCGCTGCTCGAAGGGGTTCGCGTTCGCGTAGAGCGCGATCTTCGCCTTCCAGGTATAGGACGAAAAGGGATGGCCGTAGAGTGCAAGCACGGGGTCAGTCCTCCTGGACGGCGCGGCCATCCCCTCTGGTGGTTCAAACGAAGGGCGTCAGCGCCTTGGCTTCGGCCTCGGCCACGCTTGCCCACGCAGCGCGGGCCTTGACCCGGCCGTACCATGCGGCTGAGCGCGGGTGCGTGGCGGCATCGGGTTCCAGCCCGACATAGCCGAGGGTTCGCAGCATCGAGGCGACCGAGATGTCACCAATGCTGAATTCGCCAACCAGCCAGCCCTCGGCAGGAGCCTGGGTCTCGAAATAGTCCATGATCGGCCCCATTTCGGCCACACCGGCTGCGGCGACTTCCTCGTCACCGGGCATCCCGATTACCTTGGGGGCAACGAACCGGTTGAACACCACCTTGCCGCCGGATGCCGCCATGATGGTATCGGCGAACTCCTCGAACCAGATCGCGCGGCCCTGGGCGCGGGCATCGCCTGGCAACATGGCCGGGGCGGGGTGGAGCGCGTCGAGGTAGGTGACGATCGCAGTCGAATCGGACAGCGAGAAATCCCCGTCCTGCAGCGCGGGAATCTTGCGGAACGGGCTGGCCGCCATGAATTCGGGCGATGGATTGCGCGGGTTCACCGCAACGGGTTCCATCGCGATGCCCTTTTCAGCAGCAACCAGGCTGACCTTGCGGACAAAGGGCGAAAGCGGAAAGCCGAACAGCTTCATTTCAAGATTCTCCCGACGAGTCGTAATTTGCAACGCAAAGCTTATTGCAGCACGCCGCGCGCGCGTATAGGCGAAGGCGCGATGACCAATAATAGCTCCCTGCTCGACACTGCTGGCCAGACCATCCTTGAGGCGCCCGATCGCGAGATCGACGTGCGCGAGATGTTCGGCATCGATATCGACATGAAGGTTCCCGCCTTCAGCGTGGCCGATGAACGCGTGCCCGACATTGACGATGCCTATGTGTTCGATCCCGACACCACGCTGGCGATCCTGGCGGGCTTTGCCTTCAATCGCCGCGTGATCGTGCAGGGCTATCACGGCACCGGCAAGTCGACCCACATCGAACAGGTCGCGGCCCGCCTCAACTGGCCGTGCATGCGCATCAACCTCGATGCGCACATCAGCCGCATCGACCTGATCGGCCGCGATGCGATCGTGCTGCGCGATGGCCTGCAGGTGACCGAATTCCGCGAAGGTCTGCTGCCCTGGGCGCTCCAGCACCCGGTCGCGCTGGTGTTCGACGAATATGATGCCGGCCGCCCGGACGTGATGTTCGTGATCCAGCGCGTGCTGGAAACCGAAGGCAAGCTGACCCTGCTGGACCAGAACCGCGTGATCCGCCCCAACAAGTGGTTCCGCCTGTTCGCCACGGCCAACACCGTGGGTCTGGGCGATACCAGCGGGCTCTATCACGGCACCCAGGCGATCAACCAGGCGCAGATGGACCGCTGGAACATCGTCGTCGCGCTCAACTATCTGCCCGCTGCGGTGGAGAGCGAGATCGTGCTCAAGAAGGTCACCGACATGGCCGCCGACGTGGTTGCCAACATGGTCAAGGTTGCCGATCTGACCCGTCAGGGCTTCATCAACGGCGACATCAGCACCGTGATGAGCCCGCGCACCGTCATCACCTGGGCGCAGAACACCGCGATCTTCAAGGATCCGGGCTTTGCCTTCCGCCTCTCGTTCCTCAACAAGTGTGACGAGACCGAGCGGATGCTGGTGGCAGAATACTATCAGCGCGTGTTCGGCACCGAACTGCCCGAAAGCGTGGTCGCCAAGGCGTAGTCCGACTACGGCCCACCCCGCTGCGACTAGCCCGGCCTTCCGGCCCGGCAAGTCTCACTCCCCTCCCGCAGGCGGGAGGGGTTGGGGGTGGGTTGATGGGCCTTAGCGTTCTGGCACCACCAGATACTTTTCGCCGGTGCGCCGCGCGTTGTATTCGCTGACCGCTTCCTTGCTCAGCATCCCTTCAAGGCTGACCTTGGCCTTGTAGTGGCTGGCGAAGGTCGTCGTCAGATCCTTCATCACCCGCGCGCGCATCCGGCCGACCACTTCCGCGCCGGCCTTCATCATGAACGGGGTGAGCAGCCAGCCGGACAGGTCCCAGGTCAGGCCGAAGGCGCGGTTAAGGATCGTCGGCCCGATATCGAGCGCGCCGTAAATGTTGACCTTCTTGGGCTCGGACGAGCCATAGCGGCTGAACGCGGCGCCGCGGCTGGCGGCGGCTTCCATCGCGGTCAGGATCTGGCCCGCCAGCGTGCCGCCGCCGATTGGGTCGAACCCGATCATCGCCTTGGTCTCGGCAATCGCGTCGATCAGCTTGGGCATGAAGTCGGCGTCGGTCATGTTGAGCACGTGGGTTGCGCCGAGATCCTTGAGCAGCTTCACCTGCGCTTCGCTGCGCACGATGTTGACCAGCGGGATGTTGTCCTCAAGGCAGATCTTGACCAGCATCTGCCCAAGGTTCGATGCGGCAGCGGCGTGGACCAGCCCCGTGAAGCCTTCCAGCTTCATCGTCTCGGTAAAGCCCAGTGCGGTCATCGGATTGACGAAGGAAGAGGCCGCCTGTTCGGCGCTGACGCTGTCGTCCACGGCAAAGGCCATGGTGAGGTCGGCATAGGCATAGTCGGCATAGGCCGTGCCCGGCACGCAGGCGATGCGCTTGCCCAGCATGTGTTCGGTGCCTTCACCGGCGGCGACCACGATCCCGGCCGCTTCGTTGCCTGCCGGCATGGCCAGGCCATGGCGCGCCTTCATCGCGCGGGTGGCGTTGTCGGGCATCTTGGCCACGATCTTGCCCGGCGAATAGACCGCATTGTCGGTATCGGCCGAGGCGAACAGCAGGCCAAGGTCCGACGGGTTGATCGGGGTGGCTTCCACCTTGATCAGCACCTGGCCGGGCTTCGGCGCGTCCCAGGTCTTGTCGTTGAGCTGAAGCGTCAGGGTGCCATCCGCATCGAGTTGGGTGGTGAGCTGCTTGCCAGTGAAAGTCATCGATTGTCTCCCGGAACGTATCCGCCGATTGGCGTTGCGAATTGCAACCTAGGCGCTCATTCGCCGGGGTAAAGAGCCTTCACGAAATAAAGCCCTTCGCTCGGCGCATTGAGACCGAGCGCTTGCCGGTCGCGCGCGGCGAGCGCCTCACCAATCTGGGTCTCGCGCCAACGCCCCATGCCGACCAGCGCCAGGCAGCCGACCATCGAGCGCACCTGGTGATGCAGGAATGAACGCGCGGCGGCGCGAATGTGCACTTCCTCGCCCACGCGCTCCACCTCCAGCCGGTCGAGCGTCTTGAGCGGGCTCTGCGACTGGCAATGGACCGAACGGAAGGTGGTGAAATCGTGCCGCCCGACCAGCGCCTGCGCCGCGCGGTGCATCGCCTCTGCATCGAGCGGCTGCGGCACCTGCCACGCACGGTTCAGGTCCAGTGTGAGCGGCGCGCGGCGGTTGGCGATCCGGTAAAGGTATTCGCGCCCCGTGCAGGAAAACCGCGCGTGCCAATCATCCGCCACCACTGCGCAGTCCAGCACCGCCACGGGGGCGGGACGCAGATGATAATTGAGCGCCTCCATCAGCCGGAACGGTTCGATCTGCTTTTCGATGTCGCTATGCACCCGCATGGCGAGCGCATGGACGCCCGCATCGGTCCGCCCGGCGGCGTGCATCACCGCGTTCTCGCCGGTCACGGCATGGATGGCGTCCTCGACCGCCTGCTGCACGCTCGGCCCGTGCGACTGGCGCTGCAGCCCCATGAACGGCGTGCCGTCGAATTCGAGGGTCAGGGCGAAGCGGGTCATCCCAGCCGGGTTCCCGCCGGAATCGCTTTGCCGCGCAGGAACGCAGCCGTGTCCATCACCGGGCGGCCGGCGCGCTGGATCAGCTTCACGCGCAGTGCGCCGCTGCCGCAGCCGATGCTCAGCGCATCGTCGAGCGTTTCGCTCGGCGGTCCCGCGCAGTCGGTCACTTCGGCGCCAAGCACGCGGTAACGTTCGCCCTCCAGTTCGAAGAACGCGCCGGGGGCGGGGGCAAAAGCGCGGACCTGACGTTCAACCTCGGCCGCGCTGCGGCTCCAGTCGATCCGGCTTTCGGCCTTGTCGATCTTGTGGGCATAGGTGATGCCCGCTTCCGGCTGGACCTGCGGGGCGTGGGCGGAAAGGTCGGCCAGAACCTCCACCATCAGCCGCCCGCCAGCCGCGGCCAGTTCGGCGGTCAGTTCGCCCGCGGTCTTGCCGTCCACCGCCATGCGGACCTCGGCCAGCATCGGCCCGGTATCAAGCCCGCGCTCCATCTGCATGATGGTGACGCCGGTTTCCGTGTCCCCGGCCAGGATCGCGCGCTGGATCGGTGCCGCGCCGCGCCAGCGCGGCAGCAGGCTGGCGTGGATGTTGAGGCAGCCGTGCTTCGGCGCATCCAGCACCGCCTGCGGCAGGATCAGGCCATAGGCGGCCACCACCGCGACATCGGCGTTCAGCGCTGCGAACTCGGCCTGCTCCTCCGAGCCTTTCAGCGACACCGGATGGCGCACCATCAGCCCGCGCGCCTCAGCCTCGCGCTGGACGGGGGAGGGCTGCAATTGCTTGCCCCGGCCCGCCGGGCGCGGCGGCTGGCTATAGACGCAGACGACTTCATGCCCCGCCTCGACCAGCGCGATCAGCGCTGGGACGGCAAAATCGGGGGTACCCATGAAGATGACACGCATGATGGCTTCCTAAGTCGGGCGGCAAGCCCTATCCGTCGCGTCATGGCATCGCAAGAGATCGAGACGCTGACCACTGCGCTTTCGCGCCTGCCGGGGCTTGGGCCGCGTTCGGCCCGGCGTGCGGTTTTGTGGCTGATCAAGCGGCGCGAGACGGCGCTGGTCGGCCTGCTCGAAGCATTGGATGCCGTGCGCGAAACGCTGGTCGAATGCCGCACTTGCGGCAATGTCGATACCAGCGACCCTTGCGGCATCTGCGCCGATCCGCGCCGCGATCAGCGCTCGCTCTGCGTGGTCGAGGACGTGGCGGACCTCTGGGCGCTCGACCGTGCGCGGCTGTTCACCGGGCGCTATCATGTGCTCGGCGGGCGACTCTCCGCGCTGGAAGGCGTGCGACCGGAAGACCTTGCCATCGGCAGCCTGATCGAGCGCGTCTCGCAGGGCGGGATCGACGAGGTCGTCCTCGCCATGAACGCCACGCTCGAAGGGCAGACCACCGCCCACTACATCGCCGAGCGGCTGGAGGGCTATCCGGTGCGCATCACCCAGCTGGCCCACGGTCTGCCGGTGGGCGGCGAGCTCGATTACCTCGATGAGGGGACGTTGGCCCAGGCACTCAGGGCGCGGCGTCCTGTGGGTTGAGTTTCGCGCTGAGCGCCCTTATCTGGCGGCTATGGCGATCCGCGAAATCATCGAAGTTCCCGATCCCCGCCTCAAGGTGGTGTCCGAGCCCGTCACCAAGTTCGATGACGAGCTGAAGCAGCTCGTCGCCGACATGTTCGAGACGATGTACGATGCCCCCGGCATCGGCCTCGCCGCGATCCAGGTCGGCGTCGCGCAGCGCGTGCTGGTGATCGACCTGCAGCCCGACGATCCGGATGCCGAACCGGAAGTTTGCACTGCCCATGGCGGCCACACCCACACCCATCAGCCGACCAAGAAGGAACCCCGGGTGTTCATCAACCCCGAGATTCTCGATCCCTCGGAAGACCACTCGGTCTATTCCGAAGGCTGCCTTTCGGTGCCGGAAATCTACGCCGAGGTCGAACGCCCGGCCCGCATCCGCGCGCGCTGGCAGGATCTCGACGGCAGCACCCACGAGGAGGAAATGGACGGGCTGATGGCAACCTGCCTGCAGCACGAGATGGACCACCTCGAAGGTATCCTGTTCATCGACCACCTTTCGCGCCTGAAGCGCAACATGGCGCTCAAGAAGCTGGAAAAGCTGCGCAAGGCTGCCTGACGGGGCTGGCGTTCCTGATCCGTTCCGTATAGCATGACGGAATGGACAGCCAGATTCTGATCTTTGTCGCACTGCTTGCCGGCCTGGCCGCAGGCTGGTTCTTTGGCGCGCGTCCGGCGACGGAGCTGCGCGCGCGGTTGGCTGAAGCCGAAACGGCGGCGAAGGACCTCGACGAGAAATTCAAGGCCGCGATTCGCGATCTGGCGGGGGCGAGCGAACGGGCCGAGCGCGCCGATGCCCTCGCTGCCGAAGTCGGTGAACTGCGCGCCAGCCGCGAGACCATGGCGGCTCAACTCGCCACTCTGCGCGCCAATGCGGCCCATTTCGAGGAACAGAAGCGGCTGCTGCTCGAAGCACAGGAAGGGCTGAAAAAGGAATTCGAAAACGCCGGGGCCAAGGTGCTCGAACGCGCGCAGGAAGCTTTCCTCAGCCGCGCGCAAGAGCGTTTTGCCCAGTCCGAGGAAAAGAGCGCGCAGCAGCTCAAGGCCCTGCTCAATCCCGTGGGCGAGCGGCTGAAGAGCTATGAGGAGCAGGTCCAGAAGCTCGAAAAGGAACGGGTTGACGCTTTCGGCAACCTCTCCGGCCTGATCCAGTCCCTGCGCGAAGGGCAGGAACAGGTGCGCAAGGAGGCCCAGCGGCTCGGCAATTCGCTCACCAATGCCCCCAAGGCGCGCGGGCGCTGGGGCGAACGGGCCTTGCAGAACGTGCTCGAACAGTGTGGCCTCTCCGAACACACCGATTTCGAACTCGAACATTCGCTCGATACCGACGAAGGCCGTCTGCGACCGGACGCGATCGTTCACGTGCCGGGGCAGAAGAAGCTGGTGATCGATGCCAAGGTCTCGCTCAATGCCTACCAGGCCGCATTCGAGGCCGATGACGAGGCGGAGCGCAAGCGTCACCTCGATCTCCACGCGCGCTCGATGCGCGGCCATGTCCAGACGCTCGGCGCGAAGAGCTATCAGAGCCAGTTCGAGGAAGCGCCGGACTATGTGATCATGTTCGTCCCGGGCGAACACTTCGTCGCCGCCGCGCTCGAGCACGATCCGGAATTGTGGGATTTTGCTTTCCGCAACAAGGTTTTGCTGGCGACCCCTACCAACCTGGTTGCCATCGCGCGGACCGTGGCACTGGTCTGGAAACAGGACCAGCTCGCGCGCGAGGCAGTGGAAATCGGCCGGATGGGCAGCGAGCTTTACGACCGCATCGCGGTGGCCGCCGATCACCTCAAGCGGGTTGGCTCGGGCCTTGAAGGCGCGGTCAACAACTACAACAAGTTCGTCGCCAGCTTTGAGCGCAACGTGATCACTTCGGGCAAGCGCCTGCGCGACAAGGGGATCGAGATCGGCAAGCGCGAGATCGAGGACGTGCCGCTGGTCGAAGCCGCGCCGCGCTATGGCGATCAGGCTGCGCTTCCGGCTGCCGACGAGGCGGCAGACTAGGGCCTTACTTCTCGGCCGGTTCCAGTTCGGCCGAGTGTTTGGGGCTGGTCAGGATCAGCTTCCCGCCAGTGAGCTGCCAGGTGGGCGATGCGGAGAGCAGCTGCTCGACGTCCATTTCCTGGTCCATCACCCCGTCGCACCACATCTTGGTCGAGATCATGGGGCCGACAACCAGCTTGTTGCCCTCGATCTTGAGGTCGCCGCCCATGCCGTTGCAGCCAACGTTGGCGCCGATCTGGTCACTCTGAATGGTGAGCTTGGCCTCGCCCGAGACCGGCTTGGTCCCGTCAATCAGAGTAAAGCGCCACTCGCTTGGTCCCAGCGAGGCCGGAGCGCCTTGCGCGGTCGCACAGGCGGCAAGGAAGGGCAGGGCAAACAGGACGATTCGCTTGGTCATGTGGCGACTCCTTGCAGGTCCAGCATTATCACGCGCTGAACGGCTCAGTCGTCAAGTGCGGCCAGTGCCTCATAGGCCAGCACGGCTCCCGCCACGGCGGCGTTGAGGCTGTCGGCGCGGCCCCTCATTGGCATGGTTACGCGCAGATCGCAGGCCAGCTCGTAGTCTTCGGGTAGCCCGCGCGATTCGTTTCCTACCATCAGGAAGCAGGGGGCGGCATAGGGTGCGCCCCGATAAGGCTGGGCATCGCGCAAACTCGCGGCGACAAGTTGCCCCGCGCCCGCCCGCAACCACGGCAGGAATTCCTCCCACCGCGCCTGGGCGATTGCTTGCGTAAACACCGCCCCCATCGAAGCGCGCACGGCCTCGACCGAAAAGGGATCGGCGCAGTCGTCGATCAGGATCAGCCCGCCCGCGCCAACCGCGTCGCCGGTGCGCAGCATGGTGCCAAGGTTGCCGGGATCGCGCAGCGCCTGCGCCACCAGCCAGATCTTCGCGGATGACCGGTCAATCGCGGCAAGGCTGGTGTCGAATTCGGCGAACACGCCGGCCACGGCCTGCGGATTGTCCTTGCCGGTCACCTTGGCGAGAATATCCTCGCTCATCTCCAGCACTTCGCCCCCGGCTGCCAGCACATCGGCCTCCAGCGCATCAAGCAGCGGATGGGGATCGCGCCCTGCCGCCATCACCAGAATTTCCGGCAGCTTGCCGCTTTCGCGCGCGTCGGTCAGCAGGCGCAGGCCCTCGGCCAGGAACTGCCCGGCAGCCTTGCGATGCTTCTTCTCGCGCAGCGCGCGTAGGTGCTTGACCGTGGGATTGGAAAAGCCGGTTATGGTGCGGCGCATCGGCGCGTCAGTCCTCGCCGAAGCCGTCCTTGACGAGGCCGCGCAGCTTGCACAGCGCCGTTTCAGCGCCTTCGCCCGCCACGATGATCTCGATCGTGTCACCCTTGGCCGCGCCCAGCATCATCAGACCAAGGATCGAACCGCCAGCGGCGTCGGCGCCGTCCTTGCAGACCCGAACGCTCAGCCCGTCGCCCAGCTTGGCCACTGCATTGACGAACTTGGCGCTAGCCCGGGCGTGGAGCCCCCGGTTGTTGACAATTTCGATGCTGTCGCGTGCCTCGCTCATTCTTTCCCCCACCCGTCTTTGCGCTGTTCCAGCTTGTGCTTATGCGTCTTGTCCCAGGAATTCCGAAGCAATCGTGATGTAATTGCGGCCCGCGTCGCGCGCAGCGCAAGTCGCGGCCCCCAGATCCATGCAGGTGCGCGCCTTGGCCAAGCGAATCAGCATCGGCAGGTTGATCCCCGCGATCACTTCGACCTTGCCCGCCTCCATCAGCGAAATCGCCAGGTTTGAAGGCGTACCCCCGAACAGGTCGGTCAGGATGATTACGCCGCTGCCCGAATCGACGGCCTTCACCGCATCGGCAATCTCGCGGCGGCGCGCTTCCATGTCGTCATTTGGGCCGATGCATACGGTCGCAACCGCATCCTGCCGGCCAACCACGTGTTGCATCGCATGCACGAATTCTTCGGCGAGCTTGCCGTGCGTGACCAGGATCAAGCCGATCATACTGCTGGGGTGCTCCGCGGTTGCGACCCGGTGGCCTTGGCCGATCCGGGAAATCTATCTGAAAAGTGACCCTGTGCCATGCCTATGCTGCGCTGCAACGTCAATGCTTTCCTTCGACCAGATCTGCGGCCCTGGCGGAGAGATTGCGGTGAAAAACACTGGGTGCATAGCCTGCCTCGCGGAGCGCCGTGGCGATCTGTTCGGCCGTAAAAACAGAGCGATGCCGACCGCCCGTGCAGCCAAAGGCGATGTTGACGTAAGCCTTGCCCTGCACCTGATAGCGCGGCAGCAGCAGCAGAATAAGGTCGCGGATCCGCGCAAAGGCCTCCGCAAAGGCGGGATCCTTGCGGATATGGTCGCCCACCGGGGCATCCTGCCCGGTCTGTGGGCGCAGGTCTGGATCCCAGTGCGGATTGTCCAGAAACCGCATGTCGAACACCAGATCGGCAATCGACGGCATGCCCCGGGCGAAGCCAAAGCTGGTGACCGATACGGTCAGGGCACGCGGTGCATCGGGCATGAAGCGCTCGCGGATTGCCTGCTGAAGATCGTTCGAGGTGAACTGGGTGGTGGAGATCACGATGTCCGCCCAGCGCCGCAGCGGTTCCATCACTTCGCGCTCGGCGGCAATGCCGCTGGCGGCGGGCATGTCTTGCGCCAGGGGATGGCGGCGGCGGGTTTCATTATAGCGCCGCTCCAGCTCCGCGCCTGCGCAATCGAGGAACAGAGTTGTCAGCTCGATATCCGGCCGCTCGACCAGCCGCTTGACCCGCTCGATCACCTTGTTCGGATCGAACCCGCGGGTGCGAGAATCGAACCCGATGGCAAGCGGCGGACGCATGTCGCTGGGCGGCGCATCCGGGCTGTCGATCAGGCGGTCGAGCAGGCGGATCGGAAAATTGTCGATCGTTTCCCAGCCAAGGTCTTCCAACACCTTGAGCGCCGTGGTCTTGCCCGCGCCGAGCAGGCCGGTAACCAGCAGCACACGCTGGCGGGGTTCGGGAGTGTCAGACTCGCTCATCGCTGCGCCCTATTTGGGAGGGCTTGCGCGGAAATGAAAGGGGGGAACAAGCCGGTGCCGCAATGGCATCGTCTGGATCAGGCCGCCCAGCGTGCCAGTGCAGCCTCGGCGCGCAAGGCCAGGACCGGGCTGTCCGGCCAGAGCCGCACTTGCGGGAGCACGACGCCGAGCCGTTCGACCTGCTCTGCCGCGTCGATGAAGCGCGGCGCTGCGGGATCGAGCCGCAGCACCAGCGCAACCGGCACCTGCGCCGCTGTCGGATAGCTCAGCAGGCCGACATTGCGGACTTCGATCAGACCGGCAATGGCCGGGGCGGGGCTGGCATGGAGCAGGTCGCCGCGGCGTTCGAGCAGGACGCCGTCATCGCCGACCAGCACCGCCCCCCGGTCGATCAGAGCCAGTGCCAGGCTTGACTTGCCCATGCCCGGCTCCCCCTCGATCAACACGGCGCGGCCGCGGATCGCAACGCAAGTCGCCTGGTAGAGGTGGGTCATTCCTCGTCCTCCGAGCGCGGCAGAGGCAGGGTAAGGACCAGACGCGCGCCTGATTTGCCATCGGGGCGGTCGAAAGCGTCGAGCGTGCCACCGTGGGCGACGGCAATGGTTCGCGCAATTGCCAGTCCCAGCCCGGAATGGCTGCCGAAGGCCTCGCCCGAGGGGCGTACCGAATGGAAGCGCTGAAAGACTTTTTCGCGCGCTTCGGCAGGGATGCCCGGACCTTGATCGCAAACCGAGAGCTGCAGATCGTCCTCGCCGCGCTCAAGCCTAACCGTAACATCTCCGCCCGGGGGCGAGAACGAGACGGCGTTGTCGAGCAGGTTGACCAACACGCGTTCGAGCCGCGCGGCATCGCCGGGGGCTTCCCATGGTCCGTCGCCCTCGGTCTCCACAAAGACGACGCAGTCGCCATTGCCGCCGCGTTCGTCGCGCGCCTTGACCAGGGTGGTGGCCAGCGCGAGGAGGTCGACCGCGACGAATTCGGTGCGGCTCAGTTCAGCGTCGATCCGGCTTGCCTCGGCGATTTCGGTAACCAGTCGGTCGATCCGCTGGACGTCGTGCGCGGCGATCGCACCCAGTTCGTGACGCAGGGTCGGATCATCGACCTTGTCGAGCGATTCCAGGGCGCTGCGCAGCGAGGCCAGCGGGTTCTTGATCTCGTGCGCGACGTCGGCGGCGAAGGTTTCAACCGCGTCGATGCGCTGGCGCAGCGCGGTGGTCATATCGGAGATGGCGCGGGCCAGCAGGCCGATCTCGTCTCCGCGCTCGGGCAGGCGGGGCACCACCACCTCGCGGTCGCGGCCAAGGCGCACGCGCACCGCCGCACGCACCAGTGTGCGCAGCGGCTGGACGATGGTGCGCGCGAGGAACAGCGAAAGCTGAATCGAGATCAGCAGGGTGATGGTCAGGACAATCGCCAGCGTCTGGCGGGCATCGCGCACCGCCTGGGTGATGTCGGTAGCATTGCGCGTGGTCAGCAGCATTTCACCGCGCACGCCGACCGGCGTGGCGGCGTTGATGACCGGCGTTTCATCCGGCGCGGCGCGCTGGACGACCACGGTTTCGCCACGCGCGGCAGCCTGGGCCATCTCGGGCCAGGCGGCGATGCTGTCGACCGGCGGATCGACATAGGCCGGGATCGGATCGCTGCCGAGCATCCAGTTCATCCCGCGATCAAGGATCCGTGCGGCCTTTTGCGGCCAGGGCTCGCTCTTGGGGTCGACAAACGTGAAGGAGGGCGCACCGGTGGCGAAACTGTCGAGCACCAGTTCGCCCTTGGCGTTGTAAAGCCGAAGTCGCAGGGTTTGCTCGTTGCCGACCCGTTCGAGCAGCGCACGGCGGCCGCTGACCGGGGTTTCCGAAAGCCCGTCGGCGGTAATTTCCGCCTCGCTGCGGGCAAGTTTGAAGCGCTCTTCAAGCAGCTGCTTGCGGTAGGAATCGAGGTAGAACAGGCTCCCCGCCATCAGCCCCAGCGCAATCACGTTGACCACGAGGATACGCACCGTGAGCGAGGCGCGGCGACGCCAGAAGCGGCGTTCGCGGGCGACCTCGCTGACCGGGTTGCTTTTAACCACAGGCATTCGCCTTGGGCCGGGCGGCAGGATCAGCCATCGGTGTAGGAATAGCCCGCGCCGTAGAGCGTTTCGATGGCCGAAAATTCCGGATCGACCGCGCGGAACTTGCGGCGCAGGCGCTTGATGTGGCTGTCGATCGTGCGGTCATCGACGAAGATGTCGTCGCTGTAGGCTGCGTCCATCAGCTGGTTGCGGCTCTTGATCACGCAGGGCCGCGTTGCCAGCGCTTCGAGGATCAGGAACTCGGTCACGGTCAGCGAAACCGGCTTGCCATCCCAGGTTACGTGATGGCGCGGCGGATCCATTTCCAGCCGTCCGCGCCGGATGGCATCGACGGCCGGCTCGTCCGCGCTGGCCACCACTTCGCCGCGCACCAGCTCGGCGCGGCGCAGGATCGCTCTGATCCGGGCAATTAGCAGCCGCTGGCTGAAGGGCTTGGTGATGTAGTCGTCAGCGCCGAGCGCCAGGCCCAGTGCCTCATCCGGCTCCTCGTCCTTGCTGGTCAGGAAGATCACCGGGAGCGCCGACTTCTCGCGCAGCTTGCTGAGCAGTTCGAGCCCATCCATGCGCGGCATCTTGATGTCGAACACCGCGAGATCGGGTGGATTTTCGAGTAGCGATCTGAGCGCGGTCGCGCCGTCACTGTAGACCCGGGTGGCAAAGCCTTCGGCCTGCAGTCCGATTGAAACGGTTGTCAGGATGTTGCGATCATCGTCGACCAGCGCGATGGTTTTGCGGGCGTCCCCGGTTGTTGCAGTGGCAGCAGGATCGGAAGCAGCTTCGGCCATGGCAGGGTGGAGGTAGCCGCTTCGCGCATGGGGCGCAATTGCCCTGACTCGCACCGGCAACAGGCAAGAGCGTCCAAAAATTGACGCAGGCCATTGCGCCACCTATCGGCCGCTGGCTTGGTCCGGTGCGCACGAGCGCGCCGTTGAAGGACTTCTGATGCCCGACCATTCGATTCGCCTGTTTGCCAGCGCTGGCGCCATCCGCCATGTCGGCGAGGGCCTGCTCGCGCGCAGTCTGCCCAAGGCGGAGTGGACCCACGAGGCGCATCTTGCCGCCTGCGCATGGCTGATACTTGAGCGCGCCGACATCGTTCCCGAGCGCGATCTGCCCGACATCATCCGCGCCTACAACCTGGCGGTCGGCGGCGTGAACGACGATACCCAGGGCTATCACGAGACCCTGACCCAGCTTTACGTAATCGGTGTGCGGCGATTCCTTGAAGGCTGCACCGCCGAAGGCTTGCTGGCCAAGGTCAACGCCTTGCTGGCCAGCGAGGTCGCGCCCCGCGACTGGCCGCTGCACATGTATTCGCGCGAGCGGTTGTTCTCGGTCGATGCACGGCGCGGCTGGGTGGAGCCCGACCTCTCCGCAATTTGACTTTGCCTTGCAACAGTTTGGCCTCATGCTGCGGCCTGTTTCACACAGGAGTCGCATCCATGGGTCTGCTTGATGGTATCCTCGGCCAGGTGGCCGGTAATCTCGACGTTTCCTCAATCGCGAAGCAGGTCGGGCTCGACCCGGCGATGGCGGAAAAGGCCATTGCCGCGCTTGGCCAGGCCCACCCGGAACCGGGCGACACCGTTGAATCCGCCTCGGCCGCGACCGGGATCGATTCCGGCACGCTCGGTCAGATCGTCAGCCAGATCGGCGGCGAAGGCGCATTGGGTCAGCTGTCGGGCCTACTCAAGGAAAACCCGCAGCTCAGCCAGCAACTTGGCGGCATTGCCTCGATGCTCGACCGCGACGGTGACGGCAACCCGCTCAACGACATCGCCGGCATCGCTGGCAGCCTGTTCGGCAAGAACTGATCAGGCTTTTAGTGTCTGCTCGATGTAGCGGGTGATATTGTCGCCCAATACGTCGAGCGGCACGTTGCCGCCCAGCACCACCGCATCGTTGAAATCGCGCAGGTCGTATTTGGCGCCGAGCGCCGATTGCGCACGGGCGCGCTGGGCGAGGATCTCGCTGTGGCCCATCTTGTAGCCGCAGGCCTGACCCGGCCACGAACAATAGCGCTCCACCTCCGGCGTGACTTCGGACAGGCCCGAGCCGTTGGTGCTTGAAAACCACTGGATCGCCTGGTCGCGGCTCCAGCCCTTGGCGTGAAGGCCGGTGTCCACCACCATGCGGCAGGCGCGAAACGCGATGGATTGCAGATAGCCCAGCTGGCCGACCGGATCGCCTTCGTATGCGCCCAGCTCGTCACCCAGCGTTTCGGCATAAAGTGCCCAGCCTTCGGAATAGGCGTTGAAGGCCAGCAGCGTGCGGATCAGCGGCAGGCGGTTGGCATATTCACCCTGCCAGACATGGCCCGGAATGCCTTCGTGGAAGGCCAGCGTGCGCAGCGAGAAGCGGCTGTGCCGGCCGGTATCGCCCAGGTTGATCCAGATCTTGCCGGGAATCGTCCCGTCGATCGAGCCGGCACCGCCATAGGCGCCCGGTGCGCCCGCTTCCTCGGCCGGGGGCAGGCGGCGAATTTCGAGGTTGCCCTTGACCAGCGTGCGAAAGGCCAGCGGGAGCTTGGTGCGGATAAAGTCGATGCTGTCCTGCATCGTCGCGATGATCTGGGCGCGGCCCTCGTCGTTCGCGGGGAACAGGTAGCGCGGATCGTGGCCAAGGCCGGTCATGCGCTCGCCCACGGTGCCCTTGGTATAGCCGAGCGACTTCAGGATCGGGTCCATTCGGGCGTGGAGCTCTTCCAGTTGCTGCAGGCCCATCTGGTGCACTTCTTCCGGAGTGCGGCGCGTGGTGGTGCTGGCGCGCAGGGCCCAGGCATAGAATTCCTCGCCATGCGGGCGCTTCAGCAGGCCGGCATCGTCGGTCGCGAGGGCGCGCTGGGCCTTGATCTCGGCCAACTGGCGGGTGAGCGCGGCAGCCACCGGACCGGTCGCCAGCGCGCGGGCGCGCTTGTCCCACTCGCCGGGGATCTGCGCGGTGCGCTTGACCAGCGAGCCGACCAGATCGCCGCCGCCCTGCGCATCGCCAAGCGCGATTTCCAGCTGGCGAATGGTCTTGTCGAGCAGGAAGGAGGGCGGCACCAGGCCCTTGGCGCGGGCGTCGGCAATGCGGGCGGTTTCCCCGTCGAGCGCGGCGGGGAACTGTTCGAGCCGGGCAAGATAGGCCTCGGCATCGGCGGCGTCCTTGACCGGGTGATCGGCATCGAGAAAACGCGGAATGTCGAGATAGGCGCCGACGTTCTGGATCACGGTATAGGGCGTGTTGCGCCAGCCGCCGACCGCGACGTCGCCATAGGGCTGGGCGAAACCGTCGAGCGAGACCGAGAACGCGCTCTTGACCACGGCAAGGCTGGTCTGGGTAGCGGCATCGAGCCGGGACTGGTCGATCGGCTCGGCCTGCTTCAAGGCAGAGCGCAGCAGCGTGGCAACCTTTTCCTGGCCAGCGGCGCTGCGATCGCCAAGGCAGCTGCGCAGAGCGGCATGATCGCCGGTGTCGATGCCTAGGCCGGTGGCTCCTTCGGGCGCAAGGTCAAGCATCTGCCAGGCCAGCTTGTCGAGGAATGCGGCTGCGTCTTGCGGGGCGGGCGGCGCGATCGCGGCAAGGGCAGGATGCTTCGCGCAGGCTTCAAGCGCGAGGGTGGCGGTGCCCGCGCCCAGCAGGGCGAGGGTCTGACGGCGGGAAATGGGGAGGGTGCTCATGCGCTTAGACTTAAAGCGCGGCAAGGGCGTGTCAAATCCCGTTCGACCTGCAACTTGGCCAGTGCTAGTCGAGGTGCATGGACACCATACTTTCGATCCTTGTGCTGGCCACGATTGCCCTTGTCTGGGGCGCCATTGCGTTGTGGCGGCGCGGCGGATCGCGCAAGCAGATCGCGCTGATGCTCGCCATGGCGGTGGTGCTTGCCGCCAATGTCGCGATCTGGGTGGTGCCGCTCGGTGGGGAGGCTGCGCCGCGCGCCACCGAGCTTAAATAGCGATCAGCGGATCGGGCAGTCCGGCGCGAGGCGCATTTCGAGGTAGTTGTCGACTGAGCGCATCAGATCGTCCATTTCGTTCTCGAAGAAATGGTTCGCACGGGGGATTTCCTCGTGATGGATCGTGATGTGCTTTTGCGTGCGCAGCTTGTCGACCAGCTTCTGCACGGCGCTGGGGGTCACCACGGTATCGCCCGCGCCCTGCACGATGATGCCCGAGGACGGGCACGGCGCGAGGAAGCTGAAATCGTACATGTTGGCCGGCGGAGCGACCGAGATGAAGCCGCGGATTTCCGGGCGGCGCATCAGCAGCTGCATGCCGATCAGCGCGCCGAACGAATAACCCGCGATCCAGGTGGTGCTGGCTTCGGGATGGATCGACTGCACCCAATCGAGCGCGGCGGCGGCATCGGAAAGTTCGCCGATTCCGTTGTCGAAGCTGCCCTGGCTGCGGCCGACGCCGCGGAAGTTGAAGCGCAACGTGGCAAAGCCGCGCGCGACAAAGGTCTTGTACATCGCCTGGGTGATGCGGTCGTTCATCGTGCCGCCGGCCTGGGGGTGCGGATGCAGGATCATCGCGACAGGCGCGCGGGCGCGAGTGGCGGGCTGGAAGCGCCCTTCGAGGCGACCTTCGGGACCGGGGAAAATGACGGAAGGCATGTCGGCGTACCTGCTTCTTGTCAGCGCCCCACTCGCGGCGGGCGCAAGAAAGCGCCTGGCCAGTCCGGTTGGGGCTGTGATCGGGAACGAGGCGCTATATAGAAACCGATGACCCAAAAGCAATGTTTGCGAGCATGACCGCCGATTCCCTCTATCTAGACTATGCCGCGACGACCCCGCTGCTGCCCGCCGCGCGCGAGGCGATGCTGGAAGGTTTCGCGATCTGGGCCAATCCATCGAGCCCGCACAAGCCCGGTCGCGCCGCGCGCGCCGCGCTGGAAGATGCGCGTGCGAGAGTGAAGGCGGCGTTCGATTGGCAGGGCGAAGTGGTGTTCACCAGCGGCGCGAGCGAGGCGCTGGCGCTGGCGATCACGCGCTGCGTCCAGCCGCTGGCCGCTGTCAGCGCGGTCGAGCACGAGGCGGTGCTGCGCCATGCGGGCGATGCCGCGCGGCTGCCGGTGGACCGGCTGGGGCTGGTCAGCGCGGAAGACTGCGCGCTGCCCGGGCTGGTCGCGGTGCAGCAGGCCAACAGCGAAACGGGCGTTATGCAGCCGCTCTACCGCATTGCCGAGGCGGTACACGAAGCGGGCGGGCTGTTGTTGGTCGATGACGCGCAAGGGGCGGGCAAGCTGCTGACGCCCGAGGCCGATTTGGTGGCGATTTCGGCGCACAAGTTCGGCGGTCCGATCGGGATCGGGGCGCTGCTGGTGCGGGACTGGGCCTTGCTGCGCCCGACCGGCGGGCAGGAGCGCGGCTATCGCGGCGGGACCGAGAACCTGCCGGGCGCGATGGCCATGGCTGCCGCGCTGGAGGCGGAGCGGAATTGGCTTGAGACGGCGGTGGAACTGCGCCACCTGCTTGACGATGCGATCATGGCGGCGGGCGGGGAATCGCTGGCCGAGGAAACCGCGCGCGTGCCCTCGATCGCGTCCTACCGGATGCCCGGCAAGTCGGCCAATGCCCAGTTGATCCGGTTTGACGGAATGGGGATCGCGGTGTCGGCAGGCAGTGCCTGCTCGTCGGGTTCGCTCAAGACCAGCCACGTGCTGCAGGCGATGGGCTATCCCCATCCCGGCGAAGTGATCCGCGTGTCGATCGGGCGGGAAACGACCCGCGACGAGATCGAGCGCTTCATTGCCGCCTGGCGCGAGGTGGCGGGGGCGTGATCTACCTCGATTATCAGGCGACCACGCCGCTCGCGCCCGAAGCCCGCGCCGCGATGGAGCCGTGGCTGGCGGATGATGGCTTTGCCAACCCGCACAGCCCGCACCGCATGGGCCGCGCGGCCAAGGCTGCGGTCGAAGTGGCTCGCGAACAGGTAGCGGCATTGTTGCCGCCGGGCGGGCGCGTGGTGTTCACCGGCTCGGCAACCGAGGCGCTCAACCTCGCCATTCAAGGTAGCGGTGCGCGCAAGGTGGCGGTGTCGGCAATCGAACATGCCGCCGTGCTCGATACGGCACGGGCCTGCTGCGAGCTGCAGGAATTGCCGGTGGACCACGCTGGTCTGGTCGCTCCTGACGCGGAGTTTGCCGCAGGAACCCAGCTTGTCGCGGTGATGCAGGTCAACAACGAGATCGGCACGATCCAGCCGGTCGATGCGCTGGCGGCAAGGGCCAGGGCGGCGGGTGCGCTGTTTCTGTGCGATGCGGTGCAAGGCACGGGCAAGCTCGCCGCTCCGGCGGGTGCGGACCTGATCGCGATTTCGGCGCACAAGCTCTATGGCCCCAAGGGGATTGGCGCGCTGTGGGTGCGCGATGGGGTGGACTTGAAGCCGTTGATCCACGGCGGCGGTCAAGAGGCAGGGTTGCGTTCGGGCACGCTCTCGCCCGCGCTGTGCGCCGGCTTCGGTGCGGCGGCTGCGGTCGCGGCGCGGCGATGCGAGGAAGATGCTGCCCATGTTGCGGCACTGTGGGACGCGGCGCGCGGCGTGCTGGCGCGCTGGACGCTGAATGGCAGCGCCGAGGCTCGCTGGAAGGGCAACCTCAACCTGCGGCTGGACGGTCTCGACGTGAACCGCCTGATGAGCGAGTGCAGGGGCATCATGTTCTCGGCCGGATCGGCCTGCGCCAGCGGATCGGGCCGGCCCAGCCACGTGCTTTCGGCCATTGGCCTCACCAATGCGCAGGCCAAGAGCGCGATTCGCTTGGGATTCGGTCGCTTTACCGTTACTGACCAGCTGGTCGAGGCGTGCGCCGCGCTCGACGTTGCTGCGCGTGAACAGGGGTGCTGATGGTCAAGGTCACTTTCATTACGGCAGAGGGCAACAAGGTTGAGGCCGAGGGCGCGGAAGGCGTTTCCCTGCTCGAAGTTGGCCAGCACGCCGACATGCCGCTGGAAGGGACCTGCGAAGGGCAGATGGCCTGTTCGACCTGCCATGTGATCGTGGCGAGGGACTGGTTCGACAAGCTGCCCCCCGCGAGCGAGGACGAGGAAGACATGCTCGATCTGGCCGCCGGGGTCGCGCGGACCAGCCGGCTTGCCTGCCAGATCACCCTGACTGCTGCGCTCGATGGGCTCGAAGTGCGGATACCGGGCGAAAGCCGCGATATGCAGCGCCGCTGAGCGCAAGCTTGATCAAGTGTCCGGATCGCCACGCGGCGGGGGCGGGGTAAACAGACTGGCGACGTCGATTTCCGGTCCTTCCTGGTCCACCCGTTGCTGCAGTTCGCGCCCCTTGCGCCATAGCCAGCGCGCCCCAATCCAGAACAGGCCGATCGGCAGCGCCGCCGCCGTGAGCGCGATCAAAGCCGCGATCACGCCGCCAAGGATCACCCCCAGGCTGCTGACCACGGCGCTGATCGGCATCAGGAAGCCGCGGCCCGCGCCGCCTTCGGTTTCATAACTGATCTCGACCCGGCTGAATTCGACGCGGCCCTTCATTTCATTGAGCCAGCTCTTCGCCTCGTCGATTTCCTGGTTCACTGCCGCCACGCCGCGCTCCGCCTCGATCAGCTCTGCGACGGTGCCCTTGCGGGAGGCGAGCAGTTCCATCAGCCGGTCGCGCAGCAGGGTGCGGGCACGCAGCTTGGCTTCGGTATCGACGATCTGGCGGGAAAGGTCCTCGCCGGTAACTTCGCTCGAAATCTGTTCGGCCCCAACCCCTTCGGCCACGGTATCGAGCTGGGTACCAAAACTGCGCGCCTTGGATGCCGTCACTTCGAGCACCAGCTTGCCCGATGCGTAGTCGTCTTCCCCGCCTGATTGGCTGAGTTCCATCACCCGGCAGGATTGCGGCCCCATCTGTTCGCACAGTTCGGCGTGGCTGCGCTGCAGGCCCGGCAGGTTCACCGCCGAAACCCGAAAGCCATAGGTATAGGCATAGGCGATGCGCGGCGCTGTGGCGCCTGGCGGAGTTACGTCATCGGGCACGAGTGGCTCGGCTGGCGTCGTCTGGCGCGGGTCCGAACCATCGGGTGCCGCCGGGGCCAGCGCCTCCTTGAAGCCGAACTTCGCCGGCTGTGCCCCTTCCTCGGCTGTCCTTTCGGCAACGGCGGCATCGGGCAGGGCCGTGTCTTCTGCCTTCTGCCCGCATGCACCAAGTAGCAATGCGGCGGCCAGCGCGGTCCATATCGAAAGTTTCATGCCGTGTGTCCTTGGAAGCCGCGCTGCGGGTTCATCATAACAAGCCGGGCAGGCTATCAGAAGCCCTGCAAGAATTCCCTCTGGAAAAGGGCGCGATGCGGCTTGGCGGGCCGTTTTGCGGCCTGCTAGGGCAGGCACAATGGCCACTGATACCACCGAACCCGATCCGTTTGACGCGATCGTCGATGCGCCGTTCGATTCGGCGCTGTCGCAGCGCTACCTCGTCTATGCGCTGTCCACGATTACCGCGCGTTCGCTGCCCGACCTGCGCGATGGGTTGAAGCCGGTGCACCGCCGCCTGCTCTGGGCGATGCGGCAGCTGAAACTCGATCCCAGCCAGGCCTTCAAGAAATCGGCCCGCGTGGTGGGCGATGTCATCGGCAAGTATCACCCGCACGGCGATGCCTCGGTCTATGACGCGATGGTCCGCCTCGCGCAGGATTTCTCGCTGCGTTATCCGCTGGTCGAGGGGCAGGGCAACTTCGGCAATATCGACGGCGATAACGCCGCCGCCTATCGCTATACCGAAGCGCGCCTGACCAAGACCGCGATCCAGCTGATGGCGGGGCTGGACGAAGGCACGGTCGATTTCGTCCCCACCTACAACGGCGAAGAGGAAGAGCCGGAGATTTTTCCGGGGCTGTTCCCCAACCTGCTTGCCAATGGCTCGAGCGGGATCGCGGTGGGCATGGCCACCAACATTCCCAGCCACAACGTCGCCGAGATCATCGACGCGACCCTGCTGCTGATCGACAATCCCCATGCCGAGCACAGCCAGCTGATGGAAGTGTTCAAGGGGCCGGACTTCCCGACCGGCGGCGTGGTGGTGGAGAGCCCGGCGGTGATTTCCGCCGCTTACGAGACCGGCAAGGGCGCGATGCGCGTGCGCGGGCGGTTTTCGACCGGGCGCAATGCCGACGGCTCGTGGGAGGAAACCGGGATCGAAAAGCTGTCTGGCGGGCAGTGGCAACTGGTCATTTCCGAAATTCCCTACCAGCTCGCCAAGGGCAAGCTGATCGAGCAGGTCGCCCAGCTGATCGCCGACAAGAAGCTGCCGATCCTTGAGGATATCCGCGACGAAAGCGACGAGCAGATCCGCATCGTCTTCGTGCCGAAAAGCCGCAACGTCGATCCCGAACTGCTCAAGGAATCGCTGTTCAAGCTGACCGACCTTGAAACCCGCTTCAGCCTCAACCTCAACGTGCTCGACGCCACGCGCACGCCGGGGGTGATGGGCCTGAAACTGCTGCTGCAGGAATGGGTGATCGCGCAGATCGACATCCTGCGGCGCCGCGCGCGCCACCGGCTGGAAAAGATCGCCGGCCGGCTCGAACTGCTCGACGGCTATATCATCGCCTACCTCAACCTCGACCGGATCATCGAGATCATCCGCACCGAGGACGAACCCAAGCCGGTGATGATGGCCGAGTTCGGCCTGACCGACCGCCAGGCCGAGGCGATCCTCAACATGCGGCTGCGCAGCTTGCGCAAGCTGGAAGAGATGGAACTGCGGCGCGAGCGCGACGATCTTCTGGCCGAACAGGAAGACCTGCAGAAGCTGCTCGACAGTCCGGCCCGCCAGCGCACGCGGTTGAAGCGCGATCTGGCGAACCTGCGCAAGGACTATGCCGAGGATACCGCGCTCGGCCGCCGCCGCACCACCGTGGCTGAAGCCGCGCCGACGGTGGAATTTTCGATGGACGCGATGATCGAAAAGGCGCCGGTCACGGTGATCCTTTCGGCCAAGGGCTGGGTGCGCGGGGCCAGCGGGCATGAGCCGCTGGACAAGGAATTCAAGTTCAAGGAAGGCGATGGCCCGGCCTTTGCGCTCCACGCGCAGACCACCGACAAGCTGCTGATCGCCTGCGACAATGGCCGCTTCTACACGCTGGGGGCGGACAAGCTGCCAAGCGCGCGCGGCTTTGGCGAGCCGGTGCGCACCATGCTGGACATCGATGCCGAAGCGCAGATCGTGGCGCTGCTGGTCTACAAGCCCAAGGCGCAGTTGCTGCTCGCCAGCAACCAGGGCCGGGGCTTTGCCGCCGAGGCCGACGAACTGCTCGCCGAAACCCGCAAGGGCCGCGGCGTGATGACCACCAAGCCCGGTGTGAAGCTCTCGGTCGTGCGCGAAATCCCGGCCGAGCACGATCACGTGGCCGTGGTGGGTGACAACCGCAAGCTGGTGATCTTCAGTCTTGAAGAACTGCCAGTGCTGGCCAAGGGGCAGGGCGTAACGCTCCAGCGGTTCCGCGATGGCGGGCTGGCCGATGCCACGACGCTTAAGCTTGAGGACGGCCTTAGCTGGAAGATGGGCGGCGAAACCGGCCGGACCCGCACCGAAAGCGACGTGCGGCTGTGGAAGGTGGCGCGCGGCGCGGCCGGACGGATGCCGCCCAACGGCTTCCCGCGCGACAACAAGTTCTGACCGGCCGGCGAACCAGCCGGTCAGTATTCGATTTACTTCGCAGCGGGGGCGCTCTTGCTGAGCGCTTCGGTAAGCTGCTGGGACGTGATCAGCAGGATCAGGCCCTTGTCATCGGTGCCGAACAGTTCGCGGCCGAGCGAAAAGGTTTGGTTGGTGCCTTCGATCACGACCGAGCCGTCTTCGTTGAGCGCCTTGATTGTGCCGACCGCGACGCCGTCGCTGGTGCGCAGCGCGCTGCCCGCGACCAGCGCCGCATCGAGTTTGGCCTTGGCCTGCTGGTTCGCGCCTTCGATCGCATCGTCAAGCTGGGCCTTGGTATAGCCGATCACCGGGCCCTTCGGACCCTTTACGAACGAGGCACCGCTCAGCGCGGCCGAATGCGCGCCAGTGTTGACGACGACCACTTCGCCATCGATCTTTTCGACTTTACCCACTTCGTTGCCCTGCGGGCCATAAACCATTGCGCCCACGGTTACACCGGCTTCCGCAACGCTCTGCGCAGCGACGGGAACGGCGATTCCGGTCAGGGCCAGTCCGGCAATTGCAGCAAACTTCGCAAGCTTCATGTAGTTCGTCCTCTACCATTGACTAAAGTTAACAGCCCGTCTTGCCTGCGTGGAACGGTGAGCACAACGCCGGGCGGGACGGACCGAGCCTTAGCGTCGATGGGTAGAGCCAGCCTTGGTCAGTCAGCGGCCTTGAGGTAGAGCTTGTCGCCCTCGACCCGCCAGCTGGCGAGGGTGGAGAGCAGGTTCATGCCGATCACGGCCAGAGCGGCGCATCGGTGTCCGGCGTCACCGCAACCACCAGATCATGCGCGACGATTCCGCCAAGGCGCAGATCGTGCGCGGTCGTGAAGCGGGCGGTGATGATGCCGTTGGCCGTTGACATTTCATTCGGCGGCCGAGTTGGGTCCGCGGCCAGGCCGAGCCGCCGGGCGGTCGCTTCCTCGACGGTCGTATAGGTCGCACCCGTGTCGATCAGCACGGGCACTTCCAGCCCGTTGATCGTGGCCAATGCCGTGAAATGGCCGTCGGGGCCCATCGGGATTACGGTTTCGCTGCCCACCACGCGCGCCTGCCGTCCGCCGACAAGGTCGAAATCGCCCTCGGCATAGCGGGCCTGACGCGCGGCATCGACCACGATCAACAGCACGGCCAGCCCCATCGCGAGATAGCCTGCGCCGCGCAGGTGATCGCCGAGCGGACGACCGCGTGTTTCCATCCGCCAGCCGATCGTGGCCAGCACCAGGCCCGCAATGGCGAGCAGGATCAGCGGCTGGCTGGCAAGATAGCTGCCAAGGTCTTGTTCCGCGCTCATCCGCGCTCCGCCAGCACGCTGTCGAGCAGTTCGTCCACCCGCGCGGTGTCGGGAAAGCCTTCGGTCACCCAGCGCGCCTCGACCGTGCGCAACACCCGCGCCACTTCGGGTCCCGCGCCGACCCCGCGCGCGACGATGTCGCCGCCCTTGAGCGGGAATGGCGGTGGTGCCCAGCCATCGAGCGGGGCAATGCTGGCGCCGGTCAGCAACAATCGGTCAAGCGCGCCTTCGATGCCGAGCCGGTAGGCAAGCGCGCGGGCATCTGCCGCTTCACCGCTGCGGCCCGCCGCTAATGCCAACCGCTTCTTCTGCGCGCCGGAGAGCCGGAACCGGCTGGCGACCTGTTCGGCCAGGGCCGGGTCGGCCGGAAGCAGCGCGGCCAGGCGGCGCAGGGCATCGGGAGCGACGTTCTGGCGGGCTTCCTCAGCCACGAGTGCGGCGAGGGCGGCGGGATCGGCTTCGGGCAGGACCACCGCCAGCACGCCCAGTTCGGCCATGCGGGCCACGGTGGGGGCGGGATCGGGCAGGCCGAGCAGGTTCATCATTTCCATGCCGACCCGCTCGCGCGACAGACCTTTGAGCGTTGCGGCGAGCTCGGCACAGGCGCGTTCCGCTTCCGCGTCCGCGGGCTGGCTGCCGAACCGCGCCTGGAAGCGGAAATAGCGCAGGATCCGCAGGTGATCCTCGCGGATGCGCTGGCGGGCATCGCCGATAAAGCGCAGGCGCCGTGCGGCCAGATCGGCCAGACCGCCAAAGTAATCGAACACCGCGCCGCTATCCGGATCGGCATAAAGCGCGTTGATCGTGAAGTCGCGCCGCGCGGCGTCATCCTGCCAGTCGGTCGAAAAGGCCACGGTGGCGCGGCGGCCATCGGTCGATACGTCGCGGCGCAAGGTGGTGATTTCCACCGATCCGCCGGGCAGGACGGCCGTGACCGTGCCGTGGTCGAGCCCGGTGGGAACGTTGCGGATCCCCGCGGCGTCGAGCCGCGCGATCGTTTCGTGCGGCAGCAACACGGTCGCCACGTCGATGTCCTTGACCGCGATGCCGAGCAGCGTATCGCGCACCGCGCCGCCGACATAGCGGGCATTGCCCGGCCCCAGCGCAGCAAACAACGCGGCCAGATCTTCGCGCTGCATCCAGTCGGCGGCGATACGCTCAGTCATGCCAGGCGATCCGCTTGGACAGGTTGTTGATGATTGCCGCCGTCACGCCCCAGATCCGGTGCTGCTGCCACATGATTTCGATGTAACGCCTTTCCTGCCCAAGGTAAGTTGCCGAATTCTGGGTGTGATTGGCCGGATCGAACACGAAATCGACCGGCGCCTCGAACCAGGCGGCAACTTCGGTCGGGCTGGGGTTGATCTCGATATCGGGCGGTACCACGGCCAGCACCGGGGTGATCGCATAGCCGCTTCCGGTGCGGTAGGTGTCGCTGGTACCGATCACGGTCACGTTGCGCTCGTGGATGCCCATTTCCTCGTAAGCTTCGCGCAGCGCGGCCTCGACAGGTGTTTCGCCGGGGTCGATCTTGCCACCGGGAAAAGCGACCTGCCCGGGGTGCGAACGCATGTTCGAGGGGCGATGGATCAGCAGGAACCCGGGCCGGTCATGCCGCTCGGTGATCGCGGCCAGCACGGCGGCGGGCCGGAGGGTATCGGGCGCGAAGTGGGCATCGTCGCGCAGGCCTTCGACATCGCGGGCATGACCCTCGGCGTGGAGCCGCTGGAGCCGCTGGACCAGGCTCATGCCGGCACCAGCGAAAAGCGCGCGCCAAGGCTGGTCAGACACAGGGCTTCGTCAGCAAGCTCGACCAGTTGCAGCCAGGTGCTGCGGTTTATCCGCGCCTCGGTGCCGTGGCGCACGGCGAGGTAGAGCGCGGGTGTGTCGGCATCGCCGCGGGCGATCAGCGGATTGTCAGGCCCCGCCAGCACAATGTCGTCGGTATTCAGCCGGAACGCCAGCGCATCGCCCTGCCGCGCGACATCGGTGGCAATGAAGGCCGCATCCTCGACTTCGATCGTCTGCTTTTCGTAAGGCGTCACCAGCCAGTGCTGGCCGGAAGCATCGCGGCGCAGCAGACCGGCAAAGGCGCGCACCATGGCGGGACGGCGGATTTCACCGCCGTCGTGGAACCAGCGGCCATCGGCCTTGATCACCATCAGGCTGTCGCCCGAGACCTGCGGGTCCCACTGGTCGACCGGCGGCAGCTTGCGCGCGTCGGCCAGCGCGGCGATTTCCGGCAGCGACAGCGTGGCAAGTTCGGGCGGCGGCTCGTAGGGCATTGAAACTGCCCTGCCAGATCAGCCTAGCCGCGCCAAGGGCCAAGCATACCTTCGCGGGGGAGCACGCTGGGTTCGTTGCAGCGCACCAGCAGGCGGCGCTGCTCGAACGGGCCGGGCAGGCTCCAGCCCGAGGTATAGGCATTGGTGAAGCCCCAGAACCGGCCATAGTATTCCGGATCGCCGATCATCACCTGCGGCAGCGGCGCATTGGGGCTGAGCGCGGCAAGGCTCGCGGTCATCAGCGCCTGCCCGTAACCCAGGCCCTGCGCCTCGGGCAGCACGGCGACGGGGCCGACCATGATCATCGGGTGCGCCTTGCCTTCCGGATCGGTCAGCGCGACTGGCCAGCACTGGATCGTGCCGACCAGGTGCTCGTCCGCGTCGAGCGCGGCGAAGGACAGGCCGGGCAGCCAGTCCATCCCCTCGCGCACCTTGTAGGCGGTGCGCTGCTGGCGCCCCGGTTCGAACGCGCGGTCGAGCAGGTCCTCGATCCACTGGGGGTCGATCTGGTCGAGCGGGATGAGGGCAGGGGCGGCAGTCATGGCGCGCGCCGATAGGGCCGCAGACCCCGCTTGTCGATGGAATTTACCGCGTGGCAGGAGTGAGGCGCAGCAAACGCGCGCTCTTGCCGTCTTCCAGCACCCAGATCGCGCCGTCTGGCGCCTGCTCGATCTCGCGGATGCGTTTGTCCATCGGATAGCGGGAAAGCTCCTTCGCGCCTTCGCCTTCGATGCCCACGCGCACGATCGCCTTGCTGCCAAGCCCCGCGATCAGCGCCTGACCGCGCCATTCGGGAAACAGGTTGCCGGTGTAGAAGATCATGTCGCCCGGCGCGATCACCGGGGTCCAGTTCAGCGCCGGAGCGGCAAGGTCGGGCCGGGTTTCGTGCCGGGGGATCGGCTTGCCATCGTAATGATCGCCGCCCGAAACCAGCGGCCAGCCATAGTTTTGTCCCGGCTTCACCAGGTTCAGCTCGTCACCGCCGGCCGGACCGTGCTCCAGATCCCACAACCGCCCTGCGGGATCGAAAGCGAGGCCCAGGATATTGCGGTGGCCATAGGACCAGATCTGCGCGCTTACGCCGCCCTTGTCGGCAAAGGGATTGCCGGGGGCGGGGGAACCATCAGGCAGTAGGCGTAGCACCTTGCCAAGATTGCCCGACAAGTCCTGCGCGGGCGTGAACTTCTGCCGCTCGCCCGAGGCGATGAACAGGTATTGGCCGTCCGGCGAAAAGGCCAAGCGGTGCGAAAAATGGCCGCGTCCGGTCACTTTCGGGCTTTGGCGCCAGATCACGGATAGTCCTTCGAGGCGCGGCTGACCATCCAGCACCAGCCTTGCCCGGCCCACCGCCGCGCCGCGCGTGTCGGCCTCGCCGGCCTCGACCCAGCTCAGATAGATGATCCCGCTGGTTGCAAAGTCAGGGGCGATGACAACATCCCCAAGCCCGCCCTGGCCGCCATAGTCCACCACCGGGACGCCAGCGACGGGACGTTTGCCCGCGCCGTCCCACAGGATCAGCTTGCCCGACTTCTCGGTTACCAGGGCCGACTTGCCGCCGGGCAGGAAGGTCATTGCCCAGGGTTCGTCAAAGGTTGCGAACTCGGTCGCGGCAAAGGGCGCGGTGGTTTGGCCGGCCGAGGCGGGCGGGCTATCCCCAGCGTGGGATTGGCCGCAGCTTGCCGCGAGCATGGCGAGAGGAGATAGGACGGTCAGGAGTTTTCGGGTCATGCATGACAAGATTGTCATTCCTGCCGCATTTGCCAAGCACCCGGCCGGCGCATTGGTAATCGGTGTCGACGAAGCCGGCCGCGGGCCGCTGGCGGGACCGGTAGTGGCCGCGGCCTGTGTGCTGGGCGTCGATGCGCCTGCCGGGCTTGACGATTCCAAGAAGCTCTCGGCCAAGCGCCGCGCGGTTCTGGAACCCCTGATCCAGCAGTCGTGCGGCTGGGCGCTGGGCGTGGTCGAGGCCGATGAGATCGACCGGATCAATATCTTCGCCGCGACCATGCTGGCGATGACCCGCGCAGTGGCTGAACTCGTGGCGGCGCTTGGGGCTGAGCCGGATGAGGTGCTGATCGACGGCAACAAGACCCCGCAGGGCCGCGTGCCCGAATGGCGCTGGCAGGCCCGCGCGATCGTTGGCGGGGACGGCCTTGAGCCCTGCATTTCGGCCGCCTCGATCCTTGCCAAGGAACACCGCGACCGGGTGATGCGCGCCCATGCCGCGCGCTTTCCGCAATACGGCTGGGAGCGCAACGCGGGCTATGGCACGGCCGAGCACGTGGAGGCGCTGCGTCGCCACGGCCCGACGCCGATTCACCGCCAAAGCTTCGCCCCGATCGCCCAGCTCAAGCTGTTCGACTAAAAAATTCGGCCCGAGAGTCTCTTGCGCCACACCCACCAGATATCGAGTCCCCGTGGCGCTGCGGGACTCTAGATGGTGTGTGGGACTCGTTCTGTTCCGCTGCCACTAACCCCGTCTTAACCGTGAATCCCTAGGATTCCTGCGGAGTCGCGACTTGACGCGGGACTCCAAATGACTCACCCTGTGGATAACTTTTGGGGGTTCGACGCGGATTTTATGGGTCAAATGCTGGTTGGTGAGAAGGCGCGGCTGCGCGCCGCAAAGGAAGTCGCGCGCGTCGATCTGCCGCTCGGCCGGATCCTTGATGGCGACTGCGTGGAAGCGATGCGTTCGCTCCCGTCCGCCTCGGTCGACATGATTTTTGCCGATCCGCCCTACAACCTCCAGCTGGGCGGCGATCTGGCGCGGCCCGATGGCAGCCATGTCGATGCGGTGACCGACCACTGGGACCAGTTTGACAGTTTTGCCGCCTATGACGCCTTTTCCCGCGCCTGGCTGACCGAGGCGCGCCGCGTGCTCAAGCCAAATGGCTCGCTGTGGGTGATCGGTTCCTACCACAACATCTTCCGCCTTGGCGCGATGCTGCAGGACATGGGCTTCTGGATCCTCAACGACGTGGTCTGGCGCAAGTCGAACCCGATGCCCAACTTCAAGGGCACCCGCTTTACCAATGCCCACGAAACGCTGATCTGGTGCTCGATGGGCGAGAAGGCGAAGTACACTTTCAACTACCGCGCGATGAAGACGCTCAACGACGAACTGCAGATGCGCTCGGACTGGGTGCTGCCGATCTGTTCGGGCACTGAACGGCTCAAGAAGGGTGGTCACAAGGTCCACCCGACCCAGAAGCCGGAGGCGCTGCTCTACCGCGTGATGCTGGCCACGACGAACAAGGGCGACGTGGTGCTCGATCCCTTCTTCGGCACCGGCACGACCGGCGCGGTGGCCAAGCGCCTGAGCCGCGAATGGATCGGCTGCGAGCGTGAAAGCGCCTATCGCGAGGCCGCGCTCGAACGCATCGAAATGGCCCTGCCGCTGGACGAATCCGCCGTCACGACGATGCAAAGCCCCAAGGCCGCACCCAAGGTGGCCTTCGGCGCGCTGGTCGAAACCGGCTACATTGCGCCGGGTACCGTCCTGACCGACAAGAAACGCCGGATGCAAGCCACGGTCCGCGCCGATGGTTCGCTGGTTTCAGGCAGCGACAGCGGCTCGATCCACGGCCTCGGCGCCAAGCTGCAAGGCGCGCCGTCGTGCAACGGCTGGTCGTTCTGGCACATCGAGCACGAAGGTGAACTGAAGCCGATCGACGCGATCCGCCAGATCTACCTGCTGGCAACCGAGGATTGATCGGCTAAGGCAGGCGAATGCCTCAGACCTGCTACCTGCGCCCCATCGCCTTCGTCGATTCTCCGCAAGCCGAGGAAGGCGCTGCCGTGCGCCTGGCTGGCGGGATGGTCTATGCCAGCCGCTTTGCCGTGATCGTCCGCGATGGCGGCAAGGTGGTGTCGCGCGAACGGTATGGCGTACGCGAACTCGAAGCCGCGCTGCCGAGCCTGCCGGGTGACGTGCGCTCCCAGTGGGATGACCTGCGCCGCGTCCATGCGCCGCTGCAATGCGGGGAGCGCACGATCCGGCTCGACCAGCCGCAGGTCATGGGCATCCTCAACGTCACGCCCGACAGTTTTTCGGATGGCGGGCAGTTCATGGACGATCCCGAGGTTGCCCATGCCCATGCCGCCGCGATGGTCGAGGCTGGCGCGGCGCTGATCGATGTCGGCGGGGAAAGCACCCGTCCCGGCGCTGCCGCGGTGTGGGAAGGGGATGAACTCAAGCGGGTCGTCCCGGCGGTCGAAAAGCTCGCCGCGATGGGCGCGGCGATCAGCGTCGATACCCGCCGCCCCGGTGTGATGGAAGCCGCGCTGAAGGCCGGCGCGCACGTGATCAACGATGTGTCCGCGCTGCGCCACGATCCGCGCAGCCTCGAATTTGCCGCCGCCAGCGGCGCGCCGGTGGTGCTGATGCATGCGCCGGGCGAAGGCGATGACCTCCACGCCGACGGGCAATACGGTGACGTTGTGCTCGATGTGTTCGACTGGCTGCGCGAACGCCGCGATGCCGCAATGGCCGCAGGGATCGCGCGCGAAAAGATCGTGCTCGATCCCGGCATCGGCTTTGGCAAGTCGCTGGCGGATAACCTTGCGTTGATGAACGCGCTGGCGTTGTTCCATTCGCTCGGTCAGCCGCTGTTGCTGGGCGCCAGCCGCAAGCGCATGGTTGGTGCGCTATCGGCAGAGGCCCCGGCGCATCAGCGGCTGGGTGGCAGTCTGACCCTGGCGCTAAAGGGCATGGACGCAGGCGTCCAGCTGCTACGCGTCCACGATGTGCCCGAAACCGTGCAAGCCTTGCGCGTCTGGCGCGGTCTGCGCGATGCGGCGCTGACCGACTTCACTCAGCTTCCGGGCTGATTGCTTCGCATCAGACGGATCGCGGCGAAGGCCAGAATGGCCGTGCCGAGCAGCAAGACCGCCCAGAGCGCGGCCTTGCGCAGATCGAACGGTCCTTCGCCTTGGGGCGTAACGGCGATTGCCAGCGGCGGAGTTCCAGAGATATCGACCTTGGCGATCGGCAGCGGGCCGGCCTTGATGACCTCTGCGGGGACCACTTCGCCGGGCGCGAAATAGGCAGGGGCCGCCGCTGCCGAACCGACCGCCAGGACATAGGGTGCAGCGCCATTGAATGCTGCCACCAGTTCGACCGGATCGAACAGCAATTCAAGCTTGGGCGCGGCGGCAAAGCCGGCGCTGCGCTGGTCCGCTTCGATCCGGTAATTGCGGAATGTCGCGCCGTCGGTGTCGATCAGGCTGCCTTTTTCACCTTGCCGCACGATCCCGGCGGCGATCAGCGACCACTGCTCTTCGGGCGCGTTGCGACCATAGAGCTTGACCGGAACCACGCCGTCCGGGCCGCTTTCGGTCAGCCGCAGGGCTGCAAGCGGGGTGGCGAAACCGACCGAGAAGCGCATCCGCCGCGCTTCTTCCAGCTTTACGCCGCTGCTTTGCACCGTCACGCGCGGCAATGGGGCCGTCTGCGCCGTGGTCAGGGTCGCGCCCTTGATATTCACTCCGGCCGCGCCGCCCCAGGTGACGCGCAGGTAACGCTGGCGCAGATCCGCGCCGCCAAGCTGGATCCGCGCCGAGCCAAGCAGATCGCCACCCGCCCCGCCGGTCGGCGCGGTGCGCAGCATCACCTTTTCGCCCAGCGGCTGCCAGCTGGCGAGGTCTGTGCTGGCTTCCACCGTCACGTTGACCGGGCGCTGCAACGGCAGGTCGGCATCGAGGGTCAGGGCAACCGCGGGTTCGGTGGTCTTGCGGGTGTCGAACAGGGCGGCGACCACTTCCTCGCCAGCCGGTTCGCCCGCGTCTGCGCCGCTGATCACGACATGGCCGACCGACTGGTTGTCGACCGAGATCGACACGCCGCTTGACGCGGTCTCGGCGTTGCCCATCACTGGAATAGCGGGCAAGTCGAGGCTGTGCTGCGTCTCGCCGCCAAGCGTGCCGAGGCCATCGAGCGCCAGCGTGAGCGGCTTGCCGCGCCCGTCGAAGATCCGCACGTCGCCAAGGTCAGTGCGCTGGATCGCGATCAGCGCCTGCGCCGGCAGCAGCACGCGCTGCACGCTGCCGCCCGGCGCCGGCTCCACGGCCAGCCGCACCTTGAAAGCATCGGGGCTGGTCGGTGCGGGAGCCTTGGCAGCCTCGTTGCAGCTGCTCAGCAGGGCCAGCGCGGCGATTGCGGCAAGGCGGCAGGAGCGCAGGATCATCGCTTGTCATCCTCGTCAGGGCTGTCCGGATGGGGCGGCAAGGGCACGAAATAGCCGATTGCCAGCATCAGCACGCCAACGCCGATAAAGGCCACGATCCGCGCCCAGCTTTGCGCGGTGGACATATCGACCAGCAACAGTTTGACGACTACCACGCCGAGCAGGATTGCGCCGGTCAGCCAGGGCAGGCGCAGCGCGCGGCGCTTGGCAAAGAGCATCAGCGCCATGGCCATCAGCGTCCAGAGGATCGACAGGCCGGTTTGCACCGCTGGGCTGGCAAGCAGGCTCGCGCTATCCCATGCGATATCGAGGTAGTGGTGGGCGCTGCGCAGCCAGATCATGTTGATCCAGACGAAGCCAAGCGCCGCGCCGAGCACCAGCGGAGCCTTGCCCGGCAGCACTTCGGCGCCGATCGGCAGGCGCTTTGCGCCAAGCACCATGCGCCGCCACGCGATCAGGCTGGCCAGCGCCAGCGCAACCGACAGGTCGACCGGATTGATCAGCGGCACATAGGGCAGCGGGTCGGTAAGTCCTTCGGCCACGATCGCCGCAGCCAGCGCGCCGCCATAGGCAAGCACAACCAGCGGTACCGCCGCGCCCCACCAATAGGCCCGCGCATGAGGGTGGAGCGGCCAGCCGAGCGCCTTGGTGTCGGGCAGCGGCGCGGCGCGCCCGGCCCAGCGGGTCAGCAGGGCCAGCACGGCGGTGCAGCCGACCAGGGGGATCACCCCGGCCCATGACGTATCCCACAGTTGTGCCTGGTCGATGCCAAGGTCGAGACTGTCGGCCAGCATGGCCGTGAGCAGCCAGGCACCGCCCATGTGGATGAAGCCGGCGAAGCCTCCTTGCTCGTCGCCCTTGTCGCGGTCGCGGCGGCGGACGAGCAGCCCGTGGATCACGATCGCCACCACCCAGACCGCCACATCGGGCAGGTAGAGCACATGCCGTTCGAGCACGAGCGAGGCGAGGAAGCCCGCCCACAACACGAACAGGCTAAGCCGCGCAGGCATGCTGGCGACGGTCCAGTTTGCCCGCCGCCCAAGCCAGTCCGACAGCGTCATCAGGCCAAGCAGGGCCAGCATCACGCCGAACGCCTGGCCGTATTCGGTCAGGACGGGCTGCGGATAGCTCTCGCTGGTGGTTGCGGGCAGGCTGCGGGTCACTTCCTGCACCAGCGCGATGGCCGCGAAGGCAAAGCCGATAAGGAACCACAGCTTTTCGAGCATCCGTTCGTTACCGGCATAGCCTTGCGCCATGGTCGATCCCGAATGCGGCAACTCGCGCCGCAACTGCCAGGCGGAGAAGAGCATCGGCAGCGCGATCAGCAGCGGCCCGACAAAGCCGTTGTTGGCAATCGGTATGGCCGAGACGTTGAGTTCGAGCGTCGCCGTCAGTATGAAGGCCGCCACCAGTTGCAGCAACAGGCCGAAGGCGCGCGGCATCCAGCGGGCCTGACGCGCCCCGACCCAGAACGCGCCCGCGCCTTCGAGCGCCCAGGCAGCCGAAGTCCACTTGGCGTCGAGCGCCAGCGGGACGGCCAGGGTGACGAAGCCAACCCCGATCGCCAGCACGCATTCGCTCAGCAGCCGCATCTCTTCCTGGCGCTTGCGCAAGGTGAAGGTCGCAATTCCGAGGTAGGCAGCGCCAAAGGCCAGCGCGGAAAACGCGCTGCCGAATTCCAGATCGTCGACAAGGCCCACTTGCAGCCCGAACCCGGCCAATGCAGGGCCGAACAGCAGGGTGGAATCCACCGCATTGCCCAGCGAGCCCGGAGTGTTGTGGGCATAGAGCAGCGCAGTCGCGAGGTAGATCGCGATGCTCACCACCAGGAACACCTGCGTCACCATGTAGTGCTGGTCGGAATAGCTGGTCATGCCCCAGACCGTTGCCAGGCCGAAGGTGACGAAGAAGCCGAGCAGGTTGAGCGGTCGCCAGCTCTTCTTCCAGGCGATGACCAGGATCGCGAGGTTGAGCACGGTGTAATAGGTGAACAGCGGTAGCGGGGTGGGGCTTTCCCCGCCCAACAGGATCGGCACGGCAAAGCCGCCGATGAACGAGCAGAGCGCCATTGCCAGCGAGTTCTGCATCACCGCAAGCGCGCAGCCGAGCGCGGCGAACAGGATCATGAAGCCAAATGCGGCGCCCAGCGGCAACAGTTCATAAAGCCGGGAAGAGGCAAATACGGTGAGGTAGAGCACTGCAACGCCGGTCCCTTGCAGCGACAGGCCGAAGGCGGGGCGCTCGATCCGCTTGCGGAAGCCCAGGGCAAGCAGCGCCGCGCCCGCGGCACCGACACTGGCAAGCCGCGCTTCAAGCGGGAACAGCCCGGCATTGATCGCCAGCCGCGCGAGGAAACTGAGGCCGACGAACAGCACGACCAGCCCGACCCGAACGATCGTGTTGCCGCCCAGCAGCCAGCCTCGTGCCTTGTCGAACAGGTCGGCTTGATCCGCGCGCTGATCCGCATAGGAATTGGCCGTATAATGATAGCTGTCGGCCTTGGCGATTGCCGGCTCGCGCCAAGCCGGTTCCAGGTCTTCAGTCGGGGCCGTGACCGGGACCGAGGCGGTAGGTTGCGGCGACGGGGCGGATTCCGGTGCCGCTGGAAGCGAAGGTTCCGCAACGGGGGGCGGGGCTTCTTCTTCAGCCGGTGGAAGCCAATCCTCTTGCGGAGTGTACGGCTGCGCCGCCGCCGGATGGGAGACTTGGGCCGGGGCGGCCGTGGTGAATTCCAGACCCGCAATGTGCCGCGAGACTTCCCTGGCTACCTCGGCCGCCATGATCGAGCGCAACCACACGCCCATCATGGCACCGACCACGCCGCCAAGGATGAAGCCGAACGGTCCGATCGCCGCCATGGCAACGAGCATCCCGGCAATCGCGGCCCACAAGATCATGCGCGTTCCCCTCCTCCGCGACGAATGCAGCGGAGAGTGGCAGAGTTGCGGGGAAAGAGGAAGTCGCCGGATAGGCAAGACTCCCGTTAATTAACAGGAGCCTGCAGCGCAGACCTTAATCCGCTTCGCCGATCCCAAGGTCCGACAGCTTGCGATAGAGGGTCGAGCGGCCGATGCCGAGTCGGCGCGCCACTTCGGTCATGCGGCCGCGGTAGTGCCCGATAGCGAGGCGGATCACGTCGGCTTCGATCTCTTCCAGCGGGCGCAGGTTGCCGTCCGGCGTGTAGAGCGTCACCCCGACGCTTTCTTGCAGCGCCGTGCCCTGGGACGAGGCGCTATCGCCCAGCAGGTCGGAAAGCTGGGGAAAGTCCTGCGCAGTCAACGCATCACCGTCGCAGAACACGGCGGCGCGGAACAACACTGCCTGGAGCTGGCGCACGTTGCCCGGCCAGT
>NZ_JAYSBK010000020.1:0-38093 GCF_041915465.1 Novosphingobium sp.
TAGTCATAGAAACCGCGGCCCGTCTTGCGGCCGAGCCAGCCCGCTTCGACATATTTGACCAGTAGCGGCGCGGGACGATACTTGCTGTCGCCGGTGGTGTTGTAGAGCACCTTGACGATATCGAGACAGGTATCGAGGCCCACGAAGTCCGCCAGTTCGAGCGGTCCCATCGGATGATTGAGGCCCAGGCGGCAGCCCTTGTCGATATCGGCGATGCTGGCCGTGCCCTGGCCCAGCACGAACACCGCCTCGTTGATCATCGGCAGCAGGATGCGGTTCACGACGAAGCCGGGTTCGTCCTCGGCCTGGACAACCTGCTTGCCGAGCGCTTCGGCGAAGGCACGCGTGCGCGCCACCGTTTCGGCACTGGTGGCAAGGCCGGGGATCACCTCGATCAGGCCCATCACCGGGACCGGATTGAAGAAGTGCAGGCCGATGAACCGTGCCGGATCGGGCGACGAGGTCGCCATGCGGGTGATCGGGATCGAGCTGGTGTTCGAAGCCATGATCGCATCGCTGCGCAGCACTTTGCCGGCAGCTTCGAAGATCGTGCGCTTCACGGCTTCCTTCTCAGTGGCCGCCTCGATGATCAGGTCGGCATCGCCCATCGCGTCGTAGCCGCTTACCGGCGTGATCCGCGCGAGCGCCGCGGTCGCTTCGTCAGGGGTCAGCTTTTCCCGGCTGACAAGGCGGGCCAGCCCCTTGTCGATCCCGGCCTTGGCCTTTTCGGCAACCGCGATGTCGATGTCGGACAGTAGCACCTTGATCCCGCACTGGGCGACCTGCTGGGCAATGCCCGAACCCATCTGCCCCGCACCAATAACCGCTACTGACCGCATTTTCCATCCCTTCGCACTTGCAGCAAGAGCGGCTGGTTAGCGGCGATTGCACGCCTTGGCTAGCGGTTTTGCCTGTAGGGTGGGGGCTGCAAGCTAAGCTGGCAGAACTGCTCCTGCCGCGCGAATTCGCCCCTGCTGACGGACAGCCCGCAGCCGAGCAAACGCCATTGCTTCTGCGATCGATGCTTTGACTGCTTGGCTGGCCCACTGCTCTCTCGATGCCAGAGCGATAAGCAATCCGGCATTTGCCCCCTCGAGCATGATGATCGGTCTGGCCAGCCGCGCTCTCAGGGATTGATCGTCAATTCTAGCCCAGGATCGGAATCAGCCGGCATCTTCCACTTTACCGGATCGTATGGCCAGCTTTACCCGCAGCAACTGCCTGGTGGGAGGGATGCAGATCTTGAATCCAATCAAGGCGCAATAGTGCGGTTCTGGCCGCAGATCAGCTCGAACCAGGCGGACGGTCAGTACTACTCGTCACTCGACGTCGTGAAGTGAGTGCGCCTCCAGCAGACGATATTTCCGCAGTCTTCGATGCGTAACGGTTTTGACGCCATTTTGAAATCGTGGCGCGCCAGAGAGCCCTGCAAACTGTGGGGAATTAAAATTTATGGCAAATTGCAGCGTGTTCAGAACCTTTCTGCTTTGCGGTTCGGTTTTCGCTTCGTTTTCCGGCAATGTCGCGTGGGCAGCGGCCGATACTGGCGCAGGTGCCCCCGACACCGCGCAGCACAGCGAAATCGCCGAAGGTTCGGAAATCGTTGTTACCGCGACGCTCGCCAATGAAATCGCGCCGGTGACTTCGTCGCTGCAGACGACCCAGCCGCAGGCGATCGTCTCGCGTTCCTTTATCGAGGATTCGCTCCCGGCCACGGCTGACTTCAATCAGTTGGCCCTTATCACGCCGAGCTTTTCAAGCACTGGCGGCGACGGTGGCATGGGGATCAGCGAATCGAAAGGCACGCTTCGCGGTTTCCAGGACGGGGAATACAACATCACCTATGACGGGGTTCCGTTTGGCGATACGAACGATCCCACGCATCATTCGAATACGTTCTTTCCCTCCAACACGGTCGAAACGGTCGTTGTCGATCGCGGTCCCGGAAATGCCGCATCGCTTGGGCAGGCCACCTTTGGTGGCAGCGTGAACCTGTTTTCGCGCGCGACCCGCGCTGATATGGGGGCATCGCTGCGGGCCGCCTATGGCACGAATAACACCTTCCTGATCCGGCCGATGCTGCAGTCCGGTTCGATCGCTGCCCTCGGAGGCACCCAGGTTCTGGTCGGCGGTCAATACGTTCGCACCGACGGCGTCCGCACCCTTGCGCCATATAACCAGACCAATCTCTTCGCGAAGGTCATGATTCCGCTCGGCCCGGATGTAAACTTGACGCTGCTGTCCACCTACAACAAGAACCACTTCAATCAGCCGGACAACGACGGTCCGACGCTTGCTCAGGTCGCGCTTTACGGGAAGCATTTTCTGCTGAACGATGATCCGTCGACGCCGCAATATCGCGGTTACAACTATACGGACAAGAAGACCGACTTCGAACTGGTCAAGCTTGAGGCTGACCTTGCCAAGGGCGTCCGGATCGAAAACCGCGTCTATACCTACTATTACAACAACACCACGCTTTCCGCTTCGGACACCACCATTGCGGGCGGTCCCGCGAATGTCACCAAAAACGCCAATGGCACCACGAATGTCGGGCATATCCCCGGCTACACCAAGCTCAACAGCTACCGGACCTATGGCGATATCCTGAAGGGCATCTTCAACTTCGGGCCTGCGACGCTGACTGCCGGGGTCTGGCACGAGTGGAACAATACGTGGCGCAGCCGCTTCCAATACGATCTGACGGCCGGTGGGCCAGCGGCGAATGCCTATGACTACAATCAGAAGACCCCGGCCGGTGTTCCCAAATATGTGAACTACGACCAGGATTCGAGCGGCCACCAGACCCAGGTCTTTGGCGAACTGGAGATCCGCCCTGCAGCCGGGCTGCGGATCACGCCCGGCATCAAGTACATTACCTTTACGCGCAATATCGATGCGGTGGCTAATCAGAAGACCCACGCTCCGGCCCAGTTCCACGCCAACTGGACGTCGACGCTGCCGTTTTTGACGGTCAATTATCAGCCGCGCCAGGATCTTGCGATTTACGGGCAATACGCGCGTGGTTTTCTCGCGCCGCCGCTCAGCGTTCTGTACAATCTCAATCCCGGCAACAACACCGTGGCGCCCCAGACTTCCGATTCGTACCAGGTCGGCGTGGTCTATCACGGCAGCCGACTGTCGATCGATGCCGACGTCTACTACATCGACTTCAACAACAAGTTTGCCAGCGCCAAGGTCAATGGCGATACGGTGTTCTTCAACCAGGGCGGGGTGGTCTACAAGGGCATCGAAGGCCAGGTGACTTACGCGTTCGGCAATGGCCTTGCGGTCTTTGCCAATGCTTCGCTCAACTCGGCCAAGGCGAAGGGAACGGACCTTCAGGTGGCCAAGGCGCCCAAGGGCACGGCCGCGGCGGGCATTCTTTACAAGCACGGCCCGATCAAGTTCTCGCTGATCGACAAGTATACCGGCGTCCAGTACGCCGATGACAGCGAAACCCTGGGATACCGCATTCCAGGCTATAACAGCGCGATCCTCTCGCTTGGCTATGATTTCGGTCCCTTTGCCATCGAAGGCACGGTGTCCGATCTCTTCAACAGCGAGAAGGTTACCTCGATCGACATCAACAATGGTCCGGCTGGTTCGATCCTTGGCAACGACCAGTATCACTTCCAGCCTGGTCGCGAAGCCAGCATCAGCCTGAGCGCGAAATTCTGAATGTTCGGCCGGAGCATGTTTTTCCGGTTAAGCCGGGCCTTGCCGTCAATCCTGGCGTGGACATGCACTACTATTGCGGCCCCAGCCAATGCTGCCGAGGATAGCCCGCTCTCGTGGGTTGTCCTCGGCGTGGATGGGCAGGCCGTTGCCAGGACGCTGACCACTTCTGCCGCTTGCCCGGTGATCACGATCGACGGCGCGAGCTTGAAAATGCGGGTGCGGGCACCAGCGGGGACCGAGCCCCTGCGCCGGACGCGGTCTGGCTCCGCGCTCAGCAAGCCGTCCGAATTCCCGGTTCTGACCTGTGAAGCCGATCTCCCCCTATCAACCAGGCAGGCAAGCATCGGCGGGCATGACTTGGCCTTGATCCGGCCGCAGGCACAGCGGATCGTTGTGATTGGTGATACGGGCTGTCGGTTGAAGGCCGCGGACAATGCCTGGCAGGCCTGCAACGATCCGGCCGCCTATCCGTTTGCCCGGATCGCGGCGGCGGCGGCGGCATGGAAACCCGATCTCGTCATTCATGTCGGCGATTATCTCTACCGTGAAAATCCCTGCCCGGAAGGCAGCAGCGGCTGTGCTGGATCGCCGTGGGGCTATGGCTGGGATGCATGGAACGCCGATTTCTTCGCGCCTGCGCGCCCGTTGCTGGAAGCCGCGCCATGGGTGATGATCCGCGGCAATCACGAAAACTGCGATCGCGGTGGCCAAGGCTGGTGGCGCTTTCTCGATCCACGGCGGCTTGAGCCGGGACGCGACTGCAATGACCCGGCAAACGATGCGCTGGGGGACTATCAGACCGCCTACAAGGTTCCGCTCGGTGGCGGCGCGCAACTGGTGGCAATGGATATCGCCACTTCGGGCGAGAAACCGCTTGCCCCTGAAGATGCCCGCTTCGGGCAATTGGTGGCGCTGCGCAACATGTTGGACATTCCCGGTGATGCCGATGCCTTCACCATCGTCGCGGGCCATTACCCAATCCTTGGCCTTGCAGCTCATGGCAAGGGGGACGCCGGGAAGATCAAGGGAGAAAGTGCCGGGGTGCAATCCGCGTTTTCCAACCGCGGCAGGCCGATCCTGCCTGCCAGTGTCGACATGATCCTGTCGGGTCACGTCCACTTGTGGGAACAGGTCAGCTTCGCGGGCGATTACCCAAGCCAGTTCATTGCCGGGTTCTCAGGCACTCAGGAAGACGTCGGCATGCTTCCCAAGGATCTGCCCACCGGCACGGCGCCATTGGCCGGGGTAAACCCTGCGAATTTTGCCTCGTGGACCAAAGGTTTCGGCTGGATGTCGATGGAACGGCGCGGCGAAGGCCAATGGGAAGTGGAGGTCCATTCCGCCGAGGGTGCGATCGTTCAGCGCTGCCATGTCGATCACCGCGTGTCACGCTGCGAGTAGCACGGTCACGCGCCAAGCCAAGGCCGCGCCGGATTGGAAATTTGCGAAGCCGATAGTCGTAAAGTTCGCAAATCCGGGATATTGATGCTGCCGCCGCGGAGCAGCGCTGGGGAAGGGGATGTGAATCTCATCGCAACTCGTCACCCTTTGGCGGAGGGCTGGCTTTGATTGCCGAAGCTAGGCCGCGTGGACAAATTCCTACGCTGAACGAATGGCAGCCTTCATCAAGCACCGAACGGGGTTTGGACGGCAACAATGTTGGGGGAAGCGGGCGCTAAACCTTCAATGTCCCTGCCTATCGTGCAGTTGGTTGCCTACGCTCGAAAGCGTGGTTTGTCCGGTCGCCTGCAACGCTTTTAGGACGCAGCCTGTAACAAGGATATCGGACGCTTGATTGATGGTGAGAGAGCCATTCTCCACAAATGCCATACCCACATTGCCACCGCACTCTGCGACGATTGCGTCAACTTGCTCCTGCGTAAGATTTCCGGACTTGGTTTTGATCGGTCCGTGAGGGTCCTTGCAGCCGATCAGCGACAGCAAACCGGCAAAAAGAGGAAGGAAGCGAGGCCTCATCAAGTTAGTATGGCGGGAAGCGATAAAGGCCGCAATGTTGTCGAGTCCGGTCAGTCTGTTTTGACGTCTTCGTTGGGTTTAGCTGTCGGTCAGGAATAGTGCCAAGGCATCCAGATCACGCGTGAATTGCGCATGAAAGAACTTGTTCAGCTCCTCAATCTCAGCTCTCTCGGCTGAGGAGTCTGGCTCGAAGCGAACGTGATCGACAGTCCGTCCGACCTTGGCTTGGCGGCCACCAAGAACGTAGTCCGTTTGGCTTTCAAGGCCTGTGAAACCGATCACCGCATCGTGCAGAGAGGAGCCGCCGCCCCTCACCCAAGTGTTCAGGATGTCGCGACAGCCGCAGATTATGTCGGATCCAGAGAGCTGCATTTGCTCGAGGCGCTGCCGCAAACTAGCGACTAACTCGCGGAGGTCCGATTTTGCTTGATCGCTCGGTTGTGGTTCTGTGGCCATCCCTTAATTCTTAAGCACGTCGACAATGACCGCAATGTTGTCGTGTCCGGTCAGTCTGTTTTGTTGGGGGGAGCAGTCGTTGACCGACGATGTCTCCATGGTAAAGATCGAGATGAAATGAGGCGCTTTAAACCCTTGATCCCGCTTATCATCGTAGTGACGGCGTTTGCTGTCGGGTTGATTATCCACGTAGCTGGTGCAATCAACTGCTCCAATCGTGGGGGTGTTGTCATAGGCGCTCTCTCCCGCTTTCAGGGTTGTGCGGAGCGACAGCACCAACCAACCTAATGACAGCAACGTCGTCGTGTCCGGAACGTCCGTTTTAAGGCAGAAAACGCAAAAAGCTGTCCATTCCGAATTTGTCCACGCCGCCTAAGGCCAACATTGACTACCGCTCGGTCAGTGCGACCGGACGGCGGGTCCTTTAGGTCGGTCTATCGACGCTTTGAATGGCCCATAGTGAACTGCGCCGGCTTTCCTGATGCTTCATGTTTGTCGGATGGAGCGGCGATGAGTAGTTTGAGGGACAAGGCTTCGCCTGAGTTTCGCGACCGAGTGTTTCGGATGGTGGAGGAGCGTTGGGGAGACTATCCACCGGAGTGGGCAGCGATGACCTCGATCTCCAGGAAGGTCTGCTGCACGCCGAGACACTGTGCGCCTAGCCGCGAGGAGTAAGGCCGACGAGCGGGGCCAAGCGCGTCCGCGAGAACAGCTATGGATTTTTCGCGCCCGCCAGGGCTGGCACCAGATGCGTCGAGATCAAGGTGGCCCGGTGTCACTGCGGAGCGGCTGAAGCGTGCCATGGAACTGGCTGGCGTGCCCTGGGGCCAGCCCAGGGTGATGGCCACCAGCAGCCCGAAGGCCCGTGCCAGCTGGACAAAGCTGACCGTGAGTTCCGCGTCAGCCGGACTAATGCGCAGTTGGTGGTCGACCTCACCTGGACCCACGATTTGACCGCAAAACTCAAAAGAGAATGCCATCGGGAAAGCCGGGGTGGTCCAGAGAATGGTGTCGGATCAGCAAGACTGTGGCCGGATACTTTACCGCGTGATTACCACCCCAGGCTATTGTGACACGATGCTAGACGACCTCATGGCAATGCTCGACAAGCCCTTCACCCTGCTGGTTGCAATGACCATCGGAGGGGTGATCGGGATTGTGATTGCAAGCACTCTCGATCGCGCGGATCGTGAACGGCGCCGCGCCTATTGGCGTGACCGCAAAAGCGGCAGCTCGTCAGCACCAGGAGCAGTTGAAGCTGAAACCCGGCAAGAGCCTCGATCAGAAGATGTTGCAGCCGACCAGCTGAAGGTTGTGATGACCGCGTCATTTCGGGCCCGGCCCCTCCTCAACAAGGCCGAGGCACAAGTATTTGCCGCACTCGACCGGGTTGTCATCGCGCGCAATTCGCAGTGGCAAGTGATGGCACAGGTCAGCCTTGGCGAGTTCCTTTCGACTGAGAGCCCGCAAGCCTATCTCTGCATCAACAGCAAGCGGGTCGACTTCGCGCTCATGGACGCCAACGCTCAGGTCAGGCACGCGCTGGAATATCAAGGCCGAGGTCACTATCAAGGCTCTGCTGCCGCGCGTGATGCGGTCAAGAAGGAGGCTCTGCGCAAAGCCGGCATTGGCTACCACGAGATCATCGCTGGCCATACGACGCCAGGAGAGCTGAAGCGCCTCATCGATAAATTGGTGCCCTGCGAGAATGACGGCGCGGCGTAAGCTGGTTTGGCGGGCTAACAATCCCGCAATCGGTGGGCGACTGGCGACTGCGAGAGCATCAATGGCTCGATGCGTGACGCGCGCTTGAACGGGAAGATGATCTACGCCCTGGCCGAAGTTCGGATGCTGATCGAGGTCTGACGCCGGCACTTCAATGGTCACGAGACGGGAGTGTCCGGGGGTTTCCCCAAGCGAAGAGCAAGGTCGGAAAGCGCGTCGGCGCATCGCCGCTGCGACATCAGAAGCGGCACGCTGCCATGGCTACCCTCCGGTTCTGCTAAGCTCCACCGACAAGCAGCCATGGCCCCGGAGTTGAACTTGCCCCATCAATCAATGCGGACCACAGAGCGGGGCCGGTCGGATAGTTTTGAATGGACAGGCAGCATCGAGAATGCCCCAAGGGAGCCCATGACACACAGACCGAAGAAAGTGTTGCGGCCTTTCTCATTGGACAAGTCCAATGGGCTTTGTCTGCAGGACCAGGTCAGGCGCGGCATAATCAATCTCGTTCTGGCGCGGACCTGGCCGTTTGGGTACAAGTTGCCATCCAGTCGCGCGCTTGCCGAACTTCTTGGCGTTTCGCGCAACACTGTATCTCTGGCCTACCAGCGGCTGGTTGCGGACGGTTATCTGTCTGCCGTGCCACGCAGCGGCCTGTTTGTCGCGATGGATCTGAACGCAGGCCTGATATCGCCGGGCCTCGTTGCGGGCGGCGAGGTCGTCAGGCGCGAGACGGACAGCTTTTGGGCGGACCGTCTTGGCCGCGGCGGCGAATTGACACGATCCCCGGATTGGCGACGATTTGCCTATCCGCTCGTCGATTCCGGCTTCGATTCCGGCCTGTTTCCCGCCGAGGACTGGCGCGAGGCAACGACTCTGTCCCTGAAGCGCGGGCAGATAATTTCCTGGGCTGGCTTGTCCGACGACGATCCGGTTCTGATCGACGAAATCAGGAACAAGGTGCTGCCCCGGCGTGGGATCTACGCCCAGCCCGACGAGATCTTGCTTACCCTGGGAGCGCAGCAGGCGCGGGCCCTTTGCATGGATCTGCTTTGCCGGGATGGGGCGCGTGTCGCGGTGGAAGAGCCCGGGCAACCCGAGATCCGGGTGCTTGCCAAGCGGCTCGGCGCCACGCTGCTGCCGATGCAGGTCGATTCCGAAGGCCTGGTCCCCAATGAGCGCTTGCGGAGCTGCGACGTTCTGGTGGTCACGCCCAGCCACCAGTTGCCGACCGGCGCTACCTTGGCAGCCAATCGCCGGACGGCTTTGATGGAGATGCTGCCTGGCTCCTCGCTTGTGATCGTCGAAGACGACTTTGAAAGCGAGACCAATTATCTCGACGAGCCACAGCCGGCCCTGCGCAGCTTCGAGCACGGTGGGCGCGTCATATACATCGCTAGCCTCAACAAATTGCTCGATCCCAACATTTGCCTGGGGTTTATCGTCGCGGATGCGCCAGTGATCGCCCGCCTGCGCGAGTTGCGCCGCCTTGGCGGCCCCCCGCCGCCGGTCAACAACCAGCGCGCCGCCGCACAGTTTCTCGCCCTAGGCCACTATGACCGGATGATGCGGCGCCTGGCGCGAGAGTTCCACGAACGGATGCTGTCGCTGCGCGATGCGCTCAATCACTATATGCCGCGCGTGGTTGAAATCGAACCGCCGCGAGGCGGGACGACCCTTTGGGTGCGCGGCCCGGCCGGACTGGACATTGAGGCCCTTGCCGAACTCGCGCACGAACGCGGTGTTCTGTTCGAGCGGGTCGAGCCCTACTACGCCGGAACGGTGCCGGCCGGACTCTTCCGCCTCGGTGTGTCCTGTATCGCGAAGGACAGGATCCGCGATGGAATCTCCGAACTTGCCTCGGCACTGAGCGAGCTGATTTCCGGCAAGCGCAAGCCGAGCGGCGAATTGCTGACCCACGACGAGTTGGTTCGCTTGATGACTGGCGCGCAGCTTGGATGCCGGACAATCTATGGCGATCCCTGCACGATCGAGTTGTACCCCGACGGCCGCATGAGTGGCGCCGCCGGATTTCGTAACGAGGACTGTGACACCGGCCGGTGGTGGATCGAGGGTGACCGGTGGTATCGCCAGTGGCGGAACTGGGCCTATGGCGAAGCGGCCGGCTTTCAGGTGGTCCTGAGAGGCGATGTCATCCACTGGGTAAACGCCCAGGGGCGCTCATTCGATTGGGCAACGCTCAGTCCGAATGTTCATCTGGCACCATAGAATCTTCCTAACTGGTACTATAGCTGCTTGATCGACGCGTCTAAGCTTCCTGCTTGATTGGTCAGGAGGGCGCGTGTCGCATTTTGGAATCGGAGCACTGCAATTGGCGTTGTCGCGCGGCGACAACCTGTCGATTGTTATCGAGGAAGTCCGCAAGGCGAAGCAGCGCTTCCCCTGGCTGGACATGATCGTGCTCCCTGAGCTGTGCGCGTTTGGCCCGGCAATCGATCAGGCGCAGACACTTCCCGGCGATGCCGAGCGCCTGTTTGCGGCGGTCGCGCGTGACCTTGGCATCTGGCTGATTAGCGGTTCGTTGTATGAACGCAGCGGTGAGCAGGTCTTCAACACCGCCAGCGCGATTAACCCGGGCGGTGAAATCGTGGCGCGACAGCGCAAGATCTATCCCTTCCAGCCGTATGAAAGAAACATTGCCAAGGGCGACCGACCATTAGCCTTCGACGTGCCCGGGGTTGGGCGGTTCGGCATCGCTATCTGTTATGATATCTGGTTTCCCGAAGTTGCCCGCACGCTGGCATGGTCCGGGGTGGAAGTGCTGCTCAACCCGGTCATGACCAATACGATCGACCGCGATGTCGAGCTCGCAATGGTGCGCGCCACGGCCGCGCAGAACCAGCTTTACGTGATCTCCGTCAATGTTGGAGGAGACTTAGGGGTCGGCCATTCGATCATCGCGGGTCCAGGTGGGGAAATTGTTCACCAGGCTGGCCCGTGGCGCGAAATCATCGCGAACGACATCGACATCGATCACGTCCGCCGCTGCCGCGCGCGCGGCTGGCAGGGACTTGGCCAGGTGCTCAAAAGCTTCCGCGACGGGCCGCAGAGCTTCGAGGTTTACGAGCGCGGGCCGCAGGCATCACCCAGCCTGCAGGCGCTGGGTCCGATTGAATTGCCGACATCAGAAAACATGAATGGCGCGGTGTTGCCGTCGAACAGTGAGGGAATGTGAGATGAACTACAGCAAATTGCTGGCGTCGAGCGCGCTGGCCACGATTGTACTCATGCCTGTCGCCGCATTTGCGCAGGAAGCAGCGGCAGATGATGCCGATACCTCCGAAATCGTCGTCACGGCGACGCGGCGCGAGCAACGGGTCCAGGACATTCCGTACAACATTTCGGCGATCGGTGGCGATGCGATCGAAGCCAACAAGACCCGGGATTCGACCGAGTTGCTGCGGACTATTCCAGGCCTCAGTGTGGTCGATCGCGGCGCGCGCAATTCGGGCGTTCTGAACTCGCTCACCATTCGCGGTATCAACGTCAACAGCACCTTCCTGGGCGATTATGCCGTCTCAGGGGTTGCGCCGGTATCGACCTATGTCAACGACACCCCGCTGTTCGCTGGTTACCTGCTCAAGGATCTGGAGCGGGTCGAAGTGCTGCGCGGGCCGCAGGGCACGCTTTATGGCTCGGGATCGCTTGGCGGTACGGTGCGCTATATCCTCAAGAAGCCTGAACTCGGCAAGACGGGGGGATCGGTTTCGGCGGGGCTAAGTCACGTCAACGGGTCGGACAGCGTTGGATATGATGCGGATCTGATCGCCAACTTCGCGTTCGGCGACAATCTCGCGATCCGCGCGGTGGTCAGCCGGCAGGACTATCCCGGCATCACCGACTACGTGAACCTCTACGTGCTCGACGCCAGTGGAGCGCCCGCCGCTCCGGCCGGAATCCTCGCTTCCAACGCGTCCTATTATAGCAAGAAGGACGCCGACACCGTCGAGGTGTGGTATGGCCGCATTGGTGTGCGTTGGCAGCCGAGCGACGCCGTGGACTTGAACCTGACCTACAACCATCAGGAAGACAAGATCGGTGGGCGCCGCCAGGTTACGCGCGGCTTCGATGGCTATGGCAATGCTTACAGCGGTTATCAGAACGGTTCGATCCAGCTCGAACCTTCGAGCCGCAACGTCGACTCGCTCTCGCTCGAGGCGACAATTGATCTGGGCTTTGCCACCCTGACCTCAAGTACGTCATGGTACGATCACAATGGCGAGAGCGTTAGCGAGAACACCGGTTTCTATGCCAAGGCCGGGTTCCTGCCGTACTACTACAACTATCCGCGCCCGATGGCCTCGGCGGTCCGTACCTACGGCGACAAGTCGTTCATCCAGGAATTCCGTCTGGTGTCCGACCAGGGGGGCGTGTTCGACTATGTGCTGGGCGGCTATTATCAGCACCAGAAGCTGAAATCGGGCCAGGACAGCTACCTGCGCGGTTTCAAGCGGTGGTGGGACGCCTGGGCTCCGTCTGCGGCATCGGCAGTGACTGGCGATTCCGACTTCTATTACCGGCGCAGCGAAACTTTCGAGGAATTCGCGCTGTTCGGGGAACTGACCTGGCACATGGCTTCGAACATCGACCTGACCGTGGGCGCGCGCCAATTCTGGCAGACCTCTGATAACGTAACCGACATTGATCTTCCGCTTTATGCCTCGCTGGCCCAGCCCACCAGGGCGGTATTCTCGACCAAGGACAACGACATTCTGTTCAAGGGGAATCTTTCCTGGCGGTTCGACGATCGCGGTATGGTCTATGCCACGGTTTCCGAAGGCTATCGCCGCGGCGGCTCGAACGCGGTGCCGCTGACTGGCAACTTTGCGGAAAGTCCGGCCTGGCAGACCTATACTCCGGATACCGTCATCAATTACGAAGTCGGCATCAAGGGCGGTTCGCGCGGGTTCAGCTACAATGTCGATGCGTTCTATATCGACTGGAAAGACATCCAGCTCAATACGGCGACGCCGTTCTGGGGCTTTTACGTGACGCAGAACGGCAATTCGGCGCGCTCGCAGGGTATCGAGGCCCAGATCGAGGGGCAAACCGGCGGCTTCCATTATGGCCTTGGCTACACCTACGTCGATGCCAAGCTGACGAGCGACTTCTTCCGACCCGATGTGCCTACGGCCAAGATCGCCAGCAAGGGAACGCGTTTGCCTGGTTCGGCGCGTCACGTCATTACGGGCAACGCCAGTTACACCTTCGAAACCGGAGCTGATTCCGATCTGACGATGCGCGCCGACGCCTATTACCAGTCGTCCAGCGAGAACTCGATCAGCAGTTCGGCCCGCTACAACCGAACCCTTCCGGGGTTCTCGATCTGGAATGCCTCGGCCACCTGGCGCAGCGGCAGGTTCTCGGTCACGGCCTACGTCAAGAACATCTTCAACAACGATGGCGTGACCGGAGCGTTCACCGAGGCCCACATGGGGACGGCACCGTCCGAAGGCTATTACGGCAATGGGTCGAAGGACTTCATTTCGCAGCCGCGAACCATTGGCCTCGCGACAACGTTCAACTTCTGATGGTCAAGGCGGCGCTCCCTCCTGCCAGCATCCCCGGGTTCGAAGCGGGGATGCGCGATGCTCGGAGCGCCGTGACGACAGGCTGCTACCGCGAAGCCAGCGCACAGCTTGGCGCACTTGAGCTACTTGCCGCCAACGTTGGCGACTGGCGCCAGTTGGGGCAGTTCTACAGCCACCTTGGCAATGTCCCTGCCGCGATGCGGGCCTTCGAGCATGCGACCATTGCATCCGGCGGGAGCGCTGAAACGCTCTACGATTTGGGCATCTCCTGCATCGCGGTGGGGGACTTTGCGCGCGCCGAAAGTCTGCTTGAGCAAGTGATCGCGTTGCGGCCGGACGATTGGGATGCCTGGGCCAACCGTTCGACCATTCGCAAGGCGACGAGCGAAAGCAATCACGTGGACGCGCTCAAGGCCATGTATGGCCGTGCCGGCGGCAATCCCGATTGCCGCATCGCGCTGGGCTTCGCCTTGGCCAAGGAGCTTGAGGATCTGGGCGAATACGCGCAGGCCTTCGAATACTTGGCAGAGGCCGCGCAGGTGCGACGCCAGCGGTTGTCCTACTCTGTGGCGCAGGACGCGGCGACGATGGAGATGATCGCCGCAGCATTTCCGGCGACCGAAGTTACCCGCGACCCCCGAGCCGGCCCGATCTTCATCCTCGGACTGCCGCGCAGCGGCACCACTCTGGTTGACCGCATTCTCTCGTCACACAGCGCAGTCGAAAGTCTCGGCGAAATTCAGGACTTCGCCCTCGCGCTGGTGGGGCTGGCGGGGCAAAGCGGCGACAAGCGCGACCTGATCAAGGCCAGCGCGGCGATGGATCACGCATCACTGGGCGCCGAATATCTGCGGCGCATCAGCGAACGGCGGGCTAGGGGGCCTTATGTCATCGACAAGACGCCGCTCAACTTTCTCTACATTGGCCTGATCGCCAGAGCTTTGCCTTCGGCCCGGATCGTCCACGTCCGGCGCGGCGCCATGGACAGTGCCTATGCCATGTTCAAGACGTTGTTCCGGATGGGCTATCCCTTCAGCTACGCGCAGGACGATCTGGCGAAATACTGCATCGCCTATCGCAAGCTGATGGCCCACTGGCGGGCAGCGCTCCCTGGGCGCCTGATCGAAATCGACTATGAGGTGCTGGTCGCCGATCAGGAAGCGGAAAGCCGCCGACTGGTGGCGGCTTGCGGACTTGAATGGCAGGACAAGTGCCTGTCCTTTCACCGCAATGCCACGCCGGTTACCACGGCCAGCGCGGCGCAGGTGCGCAGCCCGATCCATGATCGCTCGATTGGCCTGTGGTATAAATACCGCGCGCAGCTCGCGCCGCTTGTGCAGGCATTTACCGATGCCGGGATCCCGTTGGATCACTCGCGATGAGAATTGCCTGTGCCGCCATCCTGCTGGCCCTGTGGCACGGCGTAGCCGGTGCGGAAACGCTCGCCGTCGCGGATTTCGAGGACGGTACGACCGGGGGCTGGACGACGCGCGGCCACGGCGATGCCCGGCTTACAGACCTGGCCGGCAATGTCTCGCTGCGTCTGAGTGGCGGCAGCGTGGCGGTGCGCGAATTCGATGTCCGCGGCATGCGGGCAACCTATGTGCAGGCCAAGATCGCCGCTGGCGGCCTGCCTGCCGGCGCTGCTTGTCTGGCAGAAGCCTCACGCGATGGCGGCGCGCACTGGACCTTGATCTTGCGGGTGGACCCCTCGCGCGGTGACGAAAGCACGCTGTGGAGCGGCGGTGCCGCGATCGCAGGTGATGGCGATTTGCTGTCGGTTCGGCTGGTTTCGCCGGAAGGTGCGGCGCGGTGCTGGTTCGACGATGTCCGCCTGAGCGGAGTCGTCGAGCCGAGGCTGGATCATTTCGGGCTTGAGCAACTTCGCCTTGGCAGCGGCTTCGATAGCCCGGTCGACCTTTCGGCCTTTGCCCGCCCCGGCACTGCCGCAACCAGCGAACTGCCCTTGACGGGAACGCTTGCGATCGAAGCCGAACCGGCGCAGCTGGGCCTGCGCCCCGTTGAAGTCGAAGATCCTTCTCGCCCGCCGATTTCCAGCTTGCCGGCCGTGAGCATCGGACTGGTCCGGGATGGCGATGCGGTCCTGCCGGTAACGCGCGGCCTGCTGGCGAGCGACCATCCCGACTGGAACTGGATTTTCGAGCCAGGTCAAATCTGGAGCGAGCCTGGCGAGAGCGGGATCAGCCGGATTGCGCTGCCGTTCGCGCTGCAGGAGCGCAGCGCCAACTGTACTCACAACGGGATGCTGATCTTTGCGGTCGATACGCACGGCCTGATCGGCCAGGCGGCCTTCGAGATCGCGTCGGAAACCTGCCGTTACCGAAAGTTCGACGCTTGGGGCTTCCTCAATGCGCGATTTCGGTACGAACCGGTCGCCGAAGCGGAGGCGGTGGCTGTCAGGCACCGCCAGCGCAGCGCTGCCCGCCTGAGGGTGCGGCCGGTTGAGGATCTGCCCGGATATTCCGAACTGGCGAGTGCTGCCGGCCCCGAACCTACCGTCTTTGGGGCAGTGGTCGGCGGAATCCATTATCGCAGTGCCTGTCTGACGCGGCATGGAGACTATCCCGCTTGCGACGAAATTGACCTGCCCTCCTATTCGACCGCCAAGTCGATCATGGCGGGGGTGGCGTTGATGCGGCTGGAGCGGCTGCGGCCAGGTGTCGCCGCCCTCCGGGTCTCAGACCTCGTCGATGCCTGTCCGGGCTGGGGCGAAGTCACGTTGCTGAACCTGCTCGACATGGCAAGCGGCCATTACCGCTCGGACGGTTACGAGACCGACGAAGCCGCGCTTGACGCCAAGGCGTTCTTCGAGAGCGAGCATCACGCCGACCGGATCGCCTTTGCCTGCTCGCACTACCCGCGCAAGGCGGCGCCCGGCCAGCGCTGGGTCTATCGCACCAGCGATACCTATATCCTAGGCACGGCCTTGGCCGAGATCGCGCGGCGCGAAGGCCTGGGGGATCTCTATTCGGGCGTGGTTCTGCCGCTGTGGGATCGGCTGCAGTTGTCCGAAACGCTGGCAACCACCCGGCGCACCAGCGATGCCGTGGGGCAGGCGTTTGCAGGCTATGGCCTTTCTTTTCATCCCGACGATATTGTGCGGATTGCAGTGTGGCTGCGGTCGGGAGCCGATGGTCAACTTGATCCATTCCTGCTCGGGGCGGCGCTGCAGCGAGAGCCGGTAGGTGGCGGTCTGGCCGCTGGTTCGCCAGCGTACCGGTATCGCGCCGGTTTCTGGGCGCGCAACATCGCGCCCCTGATGGATTGCGCCGCTCCGGTCTGGGTGCCGTTCATGTCAGGCTTTGGTGGCATTTCCGTGGCCATGCTGCCCGGCGATATGATCTTCTATACTTTCAATGACAGCGATCACTACGACTGGGGACGGGCGGTTGCCGGATTAAGGACAGTCTGCCCATGACGAGGTTAGCGCCGAATGGCTATGCCGCCGCCTTCCTGCTGGCCTTACTCGCGACCGCGGGGCTGTTCTATGTGAACATTCTGGCGGCCCTTGTAACCGGCCTGTCCGATGGGCTCGGGATTTCCCCGGCGCGGGCCGGGCAGATCGGCTCCGCGAATGTCTATGGCGCCGCCTTTGGCGCCTTGGTTGCCGTGTTTCTGGTCAAGCGGATCGCCTGGCGTCCGGCTGCAGTCTGTGCGCTGGCCGTGCTCCTCTCGCTCGATTTTGCCTCGGCCTTTGTCGCCGACGACCGCATCTTGCTGGTTCTGCGGGCGCTGCACGGCTTGGCCGGCGGGTTGCTGGTGGGCGTGGGCTTTTCGGTTATCGCCAGGACGGCCAATCCCGATCGCGTTTACGGCATGTTACTGGTGGTTCAGTTCGGACTCGGCGGTCTTGGGCTGTGGCTCTTGCCTCCGCTGGTACCGCAGCATGGCACTTGGGTGCTGTTCGCAGCGCTGATGGCCTTCAGCGCGGTCACTCTCGCGCTGTTGCCGCTGATACCGCACTATCCCCAGTCGGTACCGGCAGCAGGTGGGATGATCGCTGCCACCCGCCGCCCACTGGCCGCGGCACTGGCCGGGATCTTCCTGTTCCAGGCCGGGAACATGGGGCTGGCGGCCTATGTCATCGAACTAGGGCGTTCAGCAGGCCTGGCGCAGTCGTTCATCGGCCCGACCCTTGCCGTGGCAAACTGGCTCGGCGCCTGCGGCTCGATTCTGGTCATCGTCCTGGGCAAGCGGTTCGGTCGGGCCAGGCCGATTTTGGGCGGCATCGCCCTGGCTCTGGGCGGGACAGCCGCCTTCCACTGGGCGGGGGCGGAGATGATGTTCATCGCCGCCAATATCGCGACTGCGATCCTGTGGGCCTTCGTCATCCCCTATATGCTCGCCCTGGCCTCGGCCTTCGACGGGGTCGGCCAGAGTGCGGCGCTGGGCGGGTTCCTGTCCAAGCTTGGACTGGCAACGGGGCCGCTGCTGGCCAGTCACCTCCTCGAAAGCGGCGGCTTCGACCTTATCATCAACATATCTGTGGCGCTGCTGCTGTTGAGCGGCCTCGCCGCTGCCTGGCCCGCGATCGCGGTCGATCAAGCAGACAACCTTCCAGACTTCAAAGCATAGGAGATTTGCATGACAGTTTCCAACGCCGTCCTGCGGGAACGGCGCGCAGCCGCCGTACCCCAGGGTGTCGCCACGTCCATGCCCAGTTTCATTGATCGGGCTGAAAATGCCGAACTATGGGATGTCGAAGGGCGCCGCTACATCGACTTCGCCGGGGGCATCGCGGTGCTCAATGTGGGCCATCGCCACCCCAAGGTGATTGCGGCGGCCAAGGCGCAGCTTGACCGCTTCACCCACAGCGCGTTCCAGGTGAACGCCTATGAACCCTATGTCGCGCTGGCCGAGCGGCTGGGCGCGCTGGCGCCCTTTTCCGGACCGGCGCGCACGCTGCTGCTGACCACTGGCGCCGAGGCGACGGAAAACGCGGTCAAGATCGCGCGAGCAGCGACCGGCCGGTCGGCCGTGATCGCGTTTACTGGCGGGTTTCACGGTCGGACCATGCTGGCCATGGCGATGACTGGCAAGGTCGTCCCATACAAGCGGAACTTTGGCCCGATGGCCGGCGAGGTCTACCATGTTCCTTTCCCGATCGCCCACTATGGCGTTTCGGTCGAGGATAGCCTGCGGGCGCTGGCGTTCCTGTTCGCGGCCGATGTTGATCCTGAACAGGTGGCCGCCATTATCATCGAACCCGTACAGGGCGAAGGTGGGTTCCACCAGGCACCGGTCGAACTGCTCAGAGCCTTGCGCGCGCTTTGCGATGAGCACGGGATCCTGCTCATCGCCGATGAAGTGCAGACCGGCTTTGCACGCACTGGGCGCATGTTCGGAATCGAGCATTCGGGGGTCGAGCCCGATCTGTTGGCCGTGGCGAAGTCCTTGGGCGGGGGATTCCCAATTTCCGGCGTGATCGGTCGGGCTGACGTCATGGACACGGTCATGCCTGGCGGTCTTGGCGGCACTTACGGCGGTTCGCCGGTCGCGTGTGCGGCGGCCCTCGCGGTGCTCGACGTGATCGCTGAAGAAGGCCTGCTGGATCGAGCCAATGAGATCGGCGCTCGGCTTACCGCGCGGCTTGCGGCGATGCAGGACAGGAATTCGCTGCTGCCGATCGGGCATCTACGTGGGCCGGGGGCGATGATCGCCTTCGACATGCTCGCGGCCCATGGCGGCGACGAGCCCGACGGCGCTGCCGCCAAGACACTGGTTCAGCGAGCGCACCAGGCTGGGCTGATCCTGCTGTCGTGCGGCACCCATGGCGAGACGATCCGGCTGTTGATGCCGCTGACCGCAAGCGATGCAATCATCGACGAGGGCATGGACATCCTTGAAAGGGTGCTTCAGGCATGACCGCGCCTTTGCTTGGGCTCAGCAATCCCGAACTGCTGGTCACTCGCGCTGCCTGCGGCGGAGAGTGGATTGCAGGTCGGGCCGACTTCCCTGTCATCAACCCTGCGACCGGGGAGACCATAGCCCGAGTGCCGGATCTCGGCACCGCCGAAACCAGCACCGCGATCGTTCGGGCAGAGGCTGCGATGCGCGAATGGGCGCGCCGTACCGCCAAGGAACGCGCGCAGCTGCTCCGGTGCTGGTTTGATCTGATGATGCAGCACCAGGATGATCTGGCGCGGATCATGACTGCGGAACAGGGCAAGCCGCTGGCCGAGGCGCGCGGCGAGATCGCCTACGCCGCATCGTTCATCGAATGGTTCGCCGAAGAAGGGAGGCGCGCATATGGCGAAGTTATCCCGCCCCACCGCGCCGATCACCGAATTCTCACACTGCGCCAGCCGGTCGGCGTTGTGGGTGCGATTACGCCATGGAACTTCCCGGCCGCGATGATCACCCGCAAAGCCGCACCGGCGCTGGCCGCGGGCTGTGCGATCGTGATCAAGCCGGCGCCTCAAACACCCCTGACGGCGCTGGCCCTGGCCCATCTTGCCGAACAGGCGGGAATTCCCCTTGCTCTGATCAGCACGATTACCACTCGGGATGCCGTCGGTGTCGGCGGCGAGCTGACTGCCAACCCGATCGTCCGCAAGCTTTCGTTCACCGGATCAACCGCTATCGGCAAACAGCTGATGCGCCAATGCGCCGATACGGTGAAGAAGGTCAGCCTCGAACTTGGCGGCAATGCTCCTTTCATCGTCTTCGACGATGCCGATCTGGATGCCGCAGTGGCCGGGGCCATGGCTTCCAAATTTCGCAACGCCGGTCAGACCTGCGTCTGTGCCAACCGCTTTTACGTGCAGTCCGGCATCCATGATGCTTTCGCGGAGCGCTTTGCTCAGGCCGTTGCCGACTTGCGCATCGGCAACGGTGCTCGGCCGGAAACCGAGATCGGCCCACTGATCGATGAGGCTGCGGTAAGCAAGGTTGAGCACCTGCTTGGCGCTGCCTTGCTCGCAGGGGCCGAACTGGTAACCGGCGGCAAGCGCCGAGGCGCGCAGGGGCACTTCTTCGAACCCACCGTCGTCGCCGGTGTCCGGCCGGACATGGAAATCGCCAATTGCGAAATCTTTGGACCCGTCGCTTCGCTGACGCAGTTTACCGATGAAGCGGAGGTAATCGCTCTGGCCAACGATACGCGGGCGGGGCTTGCCGCCTATTTCTATGGGCGGGACCTGTCGCGCAGCTGGCGGGTGGCGGAAGCTCTTGAATACGGGATCGTTGGCATCAACACCGGCATCGTCTCGACCGAGGTGGCGCCGTTTGGCGGGGTCAAGGAATCGGGCATCGGCCGGGAAGGCTCACGCCACGGCCTCGACGACTATCTTGAAATCAAATATCTATGCATCGGAGAGGTGAGATGACCACGATGGCAGTTCCGGTCCAGACTCTCCCGCATTGTACAACCCCCGACCATTTAGGCACGGCAATGCGACAGCTTGCTGTGGGCCACTTGCAGCTTGACCTGCTTGCCGCCCAGAACCGCATAGTCTTCGCTCCAGTCGAACTGGAAGGCCTCACCGAATTGAAAGACCAGCGGCACGAATGTCCCGCGTCCGTTAGTCTGCTGGCCATACTGGGGCTCCCGCAGCTAATCCCGGGCAAACGCCGCCAAGCGAGGATGCGAGCCACCATAGCCCAAGGCGACGAGTTCAGCGTAATGCTGCCTGGCGGTCCGCTTCTGTTGGCGTGACTTGCCTGCCGCTACGTGCAGATATTTGCAGATCGAATTGCGCGATGAGTCGGTTTGCCTCTTGATCTCACGAATGGCTATGCCGTGCCGATAATGTCAGTGGCGGATCACACTGAGTAGAGCCATGTCGATCACTCCGTTGCCGCCCGACGGTCTGCCAGAGGCGAAGATAGCAGGGGGCGATTATCAGTGGATAATTCAGCCCCTCCAGGGCCAATTCGCATTACAAATCAAGGCACTAGTTCTCGAAAGGCGATCCCGCAGGAGCAGCCCTATTTAGTTCGGTGACAATGCGCTTCATCCGGTCTAGGAGGCGAGCAGGATGAACCCCTTGCGTGCCCACCTCGTGCGCCATCGCTTTCTGGCCCTGTTGGTGGTCATGGCAGCGCTGTGCATGAAGATGGTGGTGCCCACTGGCTTCATGATCGGACAGAATAGCAAGGTTCTCACCGTCCAGATTTGCGATGATGCCTTGGGTAATCACTCGGTGCAGCAGCTCGTGCTTCCAATGAAGGGCGGCGGTGGCGACTGGGAGCAGAAGCAGGGCAAGAGCGAGTGCCCCTTCGCTTCGTTGTCGATCGCGTCGATGGTCGGGGCTGATCCTTCGCTTTTGGCGCTGGCGCTCGCCTTCATCTTTGCGCTGGGCTTTGCGCCAGCGCGTTTCATTCTTCCCCAACGCGCAATCCATCTGCGTCCGCCGCTGCGCGGACCGCCGGCTCTCGCCTGACAATCTAACCGATTTGTCGGACCAGCTGGTGCGCGTGCAATCCCTGCGCGTGTGCCGGCTTAGCCGGAGCACACCTTCATGTATGAACTGCTATGTCGTTCCGCGGAACGGCCCTGGGCGGCGCAGCTGGAAAAGCTGGACTGCCTTCCTACAACATCCACTACCAGGTCCCTCGTCCTGCACATGCAGGAGAACCGCTCGCAGCTGAACCGGGGCGCCCGCGCCAGTTTCAGCATGCTCGGGCTGCTGTTCATGGTCACCAGCATCGGGTCAGCTTTGCATGGCTTCTGGCTGGTGCCGGCCTTTTCAATTTTGGCACTAGTCGCACTGACTTTCGCGCTGGAACGGCACGGAGCATCGGCACCCGCCTACGAGACGCTGGAATTCGTCGATGGCCGGGTCCGCCACCGCGACAGCTCCGGCCGCCAGGTCGAGCTGCCCGCGTTCTGGCTGCGCCTCGCTGCTGAGAGCTGTAGCCCGTCCGACCTGCGCCTGATCTTGCGCGGCCGCGATGGCGCCATCGAGTTCGGTCGCTGCCTCAGCCTCGATGAGCGCCATGCCGTTGTTCCGCTGATCGCCTCAGCACTTGCGCAGTCGAGGGGGGACTAGTCCATGAGCATCCTCACGCTCTCCGATGAGCGCCACCACAGGTTGCAGCGCATTCGCCGAAGCACCTGGGTGGCAATCGCACTCTGCCTCGTACTGCGCGCCGCCGATACGGTCTTTGGGCCCGGCCTCATTGAACCAGCTCAGGCATTCGCCGCGCAGGACAGTCACGCCTGCCCGGCGGCCAATCAACATCATGCAAAAGCAGATTAAACAGGGGACAAAATCATGAGGACATCGACCATAGCCATCGCGGCTGCCTTGCTGACACCCTCCACCGCCTGGGCTGCGGATGCAGCCGAAAGTGCGTCTGCAGATAGGGGTGACGCCAGCGACACGATCATCGTGGTGGGCCAGAAGGATGCACCGATCACCGTGGTCCCGCGCGGGCTCGCGATATCACTCAACAAGGAAAATTTCGACGCGATCAATGCGATCAATGTCGAAGACCTGATGAAGTACACACCGAATTTCTTCGTGCGCAAGCGGTTCGCTGGCGATGACAACGCGGTGGTCGCGATGCGCGGCGCGAATACGGTCCAAAGCGCGCGAACTATCGTCATGGTGGATGGCTTCGTCGTCTCCAACTTCCTCGGCAATCGTTATGATTTTCCGCCCAAGTGGAATGTCGTCGGGCCATCCGAAGTCCGCCAGTTCGATATCGTCTACGGACCCTATTCCGCCCGCTACGGCGGCAATTCGATGGGCGGTGTTATCTCGGTTACGACGCAGGAACCCAAGGAGGGCATCTCTGCCAGTGGCACCGTCCAGACCATGATCATGCCGTTCAAGGAATACGGCTTTGATGAAACCTTCAAGGGCTACAGCCTCGAGGGTGCGATCGGCTACAAGCAGAAGGACGGCCCCTGGAGTGTGCGGGCAAGCTTCCGCCATTTCGAGAACACCGGCCAGTCGATGAGCTATAATCTGCTGCAGAAGTCGACCGGAGCTTCGACGGCAACCGTAACAGGGGCATTTATCGATCCCGATCTGGTGCGTCCCTCCGGTCTTGCAGCGAACGCGCAAACGGCAGCATTTGGTGCGGCGTCTCCGGTGGATGTGCTGCAGGACCAGTTTCGCCTTCGTGTGGGCTACGATTTCAGCGGCGGATGGAGGGTCGAAGCGCTTGGGGTGCTTTGGCAGACCAGGCAAGATCTGACTGATCCGCGCAGTTGGCTCGTTAACAGCGTCACAGGCGCGCCGGTCTATCAGGGCAACGTTAGCTTTAATGGCATTGTCTATAACGCGTCCGGGCTCACCATGTCGCGTACGGAGCGCAGGGAATATCTTGCTGGCGTGAAGATTTCCGGGCCGCTGGCCGGATGGGACGTCTCGCTCAATCTTTCTCGCTTCTGGATCGATAAGCAGGATGCCCGCTCATCCAATGACTACCAGACCGGAGCATCATCCGGCGCGGGAAAGCAGACCCTGTCGAACAGTCCTGGCTGGTACACCGGGACGCTGGTAGCCGAACGCCGCCTTGGCACTCACAAGCTGGCCGTCGGTGCGGATGCCAACCGTTATGAAACCTCGACCGACACTTTCAAGGTGACGAACTGGCGCGAAGCGACAGCACCGACCTACAGCAATTCGAGCTACGGCAAGACCAGCGTGTGGGGCGTGTGGGTTGAAGATGCCATTGATCTTGGCGGGGATCTCGTCCTGACCGGCGGGCTGCGCTATGATCGCTGGCATGCATTCGATGGAGGCATTGGCAGCCTGATTGGCGGCGCCCGCAAGGATGCCCGGTTCGCAAATCGCAGCGAGGATTCGATCAGCCCCAAGTTGAGCCTGCAGGGCAAATTGCCCGCTGAACTCGACTTCCAGGTCAGTCTGGGCATTGCGACCCGCTTCCCGACGGTTGGCGAGTTGTTCCAGGGTAGCCAGGATACCGCCGGAAACCTGATTGCGGCGAGTTTCAATCCGTACCTGAAGCCGGAAAAGTCTTATGACGCCAGCCTGCTGCTCCGCCGCCAGTTCGGACCAATTCGCGCGACTGCAAGCGTGTTTTTCCAGGACGTCAACGATGCGGTCTATTCGTTCCAGGGCCTGCTACCCGACAACACACTTTTCAGCGGCTACCAGAACGTGGACAAAGTGCGGCAATATGGCGCCGAATTCATTCTCGAGGGCCAAGACGTCGTGATCCCGGGGCTCGATTTCGACGGCAATATCGCCTGGATGAGCGCCAGGACGGCCAAGAATACTGCCGATCCGCGTGCCGAGGGCGTGCAGTTCCCGCGTATTCCGGAATGGCGTTCGAATGGCAACATTCGCTACCGGATCGCCGAACCGGTGCGGCTGTCGCTTGGCTGGCGCTATGCCTCGCGGCCCAATTCCGATCTGCTTGGGCTGCAGCGCGGCCGAGCTTACGGCTACCAATCGGACTACTTCTTCGTTGATGCCCGGGTGTCCTGGGATTTGACCAGGCAGCTGCAACTCAGCGCGGGGATCGATAACCTGTTCAACTTTCAGGCCTATGTCGCGCACCCCTTGCCGCAGCGTACCTTTGTCCTCGACCTCAAGCTGAAGATGTAAGAGGAGCCGCCATGAATCGCATCGCGCTCTACCGCACGATCTGGCGCTGGCATTTCTATGCCGGCCTATTCGTCATTCCGCTCATCCTGGTCCTCTCCGTCACCGGCGCGATCTACCTGTTCAAGCCCCAGGTCGAACGCTGGGAGGAACGGGCGTGGCAGGGATTGCCGGAGCAGGGGGCGGTGTCACCCGAGGCGCAACTGGACGCCGCATTGCAGGCGTTCCCCGGTGCCCGCTTCCATAGCTACCGATTGCCTGAGATGCCTGGCGATGCGGCCATGATCCATCTTGCGCTCGATGGTCGGCGCAAGATGCGCGATGTCTTTGTCTCGCCGCAGGGCAAGGTGGTGGGAAGCCTCGATCCGGAAATGCGGATCCAGCAAATTGCTCATGATATTCACGGCCAGCTGCTGCTGGGGCACCAGGGCAGCTGGATCGTGGAGCTGGCGGCGAGCTGGGCGATCGTGATGATCATCACCGGCCTCTACCTTTGGTGGCCGGATGGACGCGGTCTGGCAGGCGTAGTCTGGCCGCGCACTGGCAATGGTGGCCGGGTGTTCTTGCGCGATCTCCATGCCGTCACTGGATTCTGGGTGGCGGGTCTGGCGATGGTTCTACTTCTCACCGGGCTGCCATGGGCCGATCTCTGGGGGAAGGGCTTCAAAGCCGTGCGCCAGGAAATGGGCTGGGTGAAGGGCGAACAGGACTGGACGATTGGCGGCCGCGCGCCGGATGCGGACGGCGATCATGCCGAACACGATCACGCAGCGATGATGGCAGGGGGCGGCTCGGCGCGCGGTACATCCCACGTCATGCCCGATGGCACAATCATGACCATGGATATGGCCCCGGTGGGCCTCAGCCAGATTGTCGCCGAAGCCAAAAGCGAGCATCTGGCCTTCCCGGTCATCGTGACACCTCCCGGCGCCCCGCAACGCTTCGGGGCGAAGGCTGGCCCCAGCTGGACCGTCCGGTCCGATGCGCAGAACCGGCCGCTGCGGGTCACGATCAGGTATGACGCGATGACCGGAAGGGAAATCTCCCGCGAAGGCTTCGCCGACAAGCACATCATCGACCGTGTCGTCGGCTATGGCGTTGCCTGGCATGAAGGCGCGCTGTTCGGTCTGCTCAACCAGTTGATCGGCCTGATGACGGCAGTGATGCTGGTAACACTGGCCGTTTCAGGCTTCCTGATGTGGCGCAGGCGCAAGCCTGCCGACAGGCTCGGAGCCTTGGCCGCTCCGCCGGAGCGAAGAATCGCCAAGCTCGTGCCGGTCATCCTGCTCCTGGCGGTCTTTCTGCCTTTGCTCGCAGCCTCGCTGGTCTTCTTGCTGATTTTTGATCGGCTCGTTCTTCCACGCCTGCCGCAGCTGTCGAATTGGCTTGGGATGCCGACAAGGATCGAGGCATGATCTTGTGCTCGTGCCAACGAACTTTGGGCTAAAGGCGTTCCATGAAGTTAACCACCGCGGCGCTGCTCTCCGCTCTGGCAATTGCCAGGCCCGCTCTTGCAGACGAAAGTCCGCACCAGACCGTTGATGATCAGATCGTGGTCTATGGCCGCGCGCTTGATCAGGTCGGCACCGCGACCAGCGGCTCCCAAGGCGTGGTCGGCTATGCCGATTTCGAGAACCGCCCGATCGGCCGGGTAGGAGAACTCGCCGAGAACGTCCCCGGCCTGATCGCGACCCAGCATTCTGGCTCGGGTAAGGCCAACCAGTATTTCCTGCGCGGTTTCAATCTTGACCATGGCACCGATCTGGCGGGATACGTCGATGGCGCGCCGATCAACATGCGCAGCCACGGCCACGGCCAAGGCTATCTCGATCTCAATTTCCTGATCCCGGAGATGGTCGAGCGAATCGATTATACCAAGGGTCCTTATCATGCCGTCGAGGGAGATTTCTCGTCGGCAGGGACGATGCGCTACATCACCAGGGCCAGGCTCGACCGGCCATTCGCCGAGGTTACAGGTGGTTCGTTCGGCTACTGGCGCGGGCTGCTGGCCGGCAGCACCGATCTCGGTATTGGTTCACTGCTAGGCGCGCTTGAAACCACTGTTTCGGATGGTCCTTGGGTGCTCGACGAGCGCCAGCGCAAGTTTAATGGTCTGCTCAAGTATTCCGCCACTGACTGGTCACTTGGGCTGTCGGGCTATACCAACAGCTGGGTTTCGACCGACCAGGTACCTGCGCGGGCAATCAACGCCGGGTTGATCTCTCGAAATGGATCTATTGACCCCCACCTCGACGGGCGCGCCGGGCGGGTTGCGCTGACCTTCAACGGCACGTTCGGCGACACTACGCTATCCGCCTATGCCATTGGCTCGCGGTTGCAGCTGACCTCCAACTTCACCTACTTTCTTGACGATCCAGTAAATGGCGACGAGTTTCGGCAGATCGACCGGCGCGGCGTGTTCGGCGGCGCGTTCCGGCACGAATGGAAGGGCGGCACCGTGACCTGGCGCATCGGTGCTGACACCCGTTGGGACCGGATCGGCAAGGTCGGTCTTTACCGCACCGTCGCCGGCGCGGTGGTCAGCACAATCCGCGAGGACCGCGTCGACGAGTACAGCGGCGGCCTGTTTGGAGAAGTCGAAACATCGCTCTCGCCAAACCTTCGCTTGGTGGCCGGTTTGCGCGGCGATGCGATCGGCTACAACGTGCGATCTGATCTTGCCGCCAATTCTGGCAGAGGCTCGGCAGGAATCGTCTCGCCCAAGGTTGCCTTGGCCTGGAAGCCCGGCGATGGTGTCGAATTCTATGCCAACTACGGCGAAGGTCACCATTCCAACGATGTGCGCGGCGCGGCAATTACCATCGACCCGGGCTCAGGAACGCGGGTTGACCCTGTGCCGGTCTTTGCCCGGTCACGCGGCGCCGAACTTGGGGCGCGGCTCGAGCGCAGCCATTTCAACGCCTCGCTGGTCGCGTTCTGGCTCGATCTCGCTTCAGAGCTGGTCTTTGTCGGCGATGCCGGCACCACAGAGCCCAACGATGCCTCGCGCCGCTATGGCATCGAGCTGGCGCTGTTCTGGCGTCCGGTGCAAGGTGTCACGATCGATGGCTCGGCATCGTGGACCCACGCGCGGTTTCGCGGCGTGACGACAGGGCAGGATTTCATTCCCGGTGCAACACCATTCGTGCTCGGAGGCGGGATCAGCGCCAAGCTCACTACGCAGCTGACCGCGACCGCTCGGGTTCGCCACTTCGCCAGTGCGCCGCTGATCGGGGATGGGTCTCAGCGCTCGCAGTCGACCACGCTGGTCAATCTGGGCTGCTACTGGGAAATGGGGAGCGTGCGATTTGGCGTCGACGTGCTTAACCTGTTCGATGCCAAGGACCCCGACATAACCTATTGGTACGCGTCGCGGTTGCCAGGTGAACCGGTCGATGGCGTCGAGGATCGGCACGTCCATCCGGTCGAGCCGAGACAGGTCCGGGTCAGTCTCAGGTACGCATTCTAAGTTTACCGCGAGCGATGTTTGATCACTCTGTCGGCCCAATAAACCCTCGGGCTTCTAGCCGTGTGAATGAGCAGTATGGCGGACTAGTCATCTCAGGTTCTGGTGTGCGACAGCCTGGCGAACAATGCGCTCTGACGTTTTTTGGAGGGCGGCGTGAGGCTGCGTGCAGGAGCTGAGCTTTAGCCCGGTTTCGAGGCCTGTCAGCACCGACAGAAGCTGGCTCTAACGTCAGGTTAGGATAGTCTTGCCGCGCGGGGCGGACGGAAACTTTTGCGAGGGAGAATCGGGCCGTCAATCGCCCCCCCCCGACTGAGCCATCGCAGGCAGGACGGAGCGTTCGTTCGTGTGGCACGGCGACTGCGCCTGGGGCGACGAGATGAGGTTCGCTGACCTGGTCAGCCTGTTTGGTTCGGCCGTAAGCGACGCCTCTGGCCTCGGCGATCCAGAGCATGAGTTCATGAACGCGGGTTGCCGGATGGCCGCTGGCAATCAGGCAAAGCGTGTCGGCGAGCCAGCTAAGCGGGTTGATACCCGAAAGCTTGCAGGTCTCGATGAGCGTGGCGAGCCCAATTCCACGAAACCGCACTTTTTGTGTAAGCATGGTCTCATGGCGGCGATTGATCGCCGTCTCTTGCCATGGTGCTTTGCCGGAAGCCTCTCGCTTGCTGGGCCGTGATGAAGGCTTCTTCTATTTGATCTGGCTTTGAAACGATATCGAAAAGCTGGGCGGGGTTCCTGTCGATGCCGCCATGCGGCCCTTTGGATTTATGCACAAGTAGGTCACTGCCGGATCGTATGGTGATGTTGGCGTATAGGTGCAGTCGCTGAAACTTGCTGGGGCCGTGTTGCTGTTGGAATACCGCACGTCGCTGCTTGGCGTCAGAGTCAGGCCGCTGGAAGGCGACCCCTGGGTGAAATTGGGCGAAGCAGCGCTGCCGACGGCAATTTGCGAGGGAAGAGCGTCGAGGATGAATAGGCTATCCCGATCCACTCTTGTCGCCCCCGTGTTTTGAACTGTGATCGTATAGGTGATGATCGCACCTGGAATCGCCTTGGCATTGATCGATCCATTGATCGGATCAGAAGCGGCAACGGAACTTTTGGTGACGACCAGCGTCGCGTTGCTTGTGCGCTTGGAGTTGGTAATCGTGCAGGTAATGACGTCTCCCATCTGAGGGGTAACGCTGTCACCGGGATTGACTGGCAAGACTGTTGTCGACGAGCCAGCCGCGTTCGAACAGGTCATTGTCGCAGTGTATTGACTTAGTGCCGTTGCCCCAGCGCCTTGCTCATCAAAGGTGTAGGTTATTCCAATGTTGCCCTGATATTGCGGTGTCGTTCCAGTCAGGATTGTGGAACCCGTGCCTGTGGTTGTCGTGGTCGCGACCACGGTCGTACCTTGGCTGATGTTCAGCACGAACTGATCGCTGGAAAACTGCCGCCCCGACCCCGCCAGAACCTTGGATAGCTGCAGATGCGGATAGGGGGTCACAGTGAAGATGCACAGCACGTTGTCGCCGAACTGCAGCGAGCCAAAGTTGTAGGTGCTGGTAATCACCCCGCCGGGTAGCGGCGTCGATGAACCCGAAGTGGCATTGGTGCACGACAGGCTGGATCTATAATGAGTGAGCGCATTCGCGCTGCCACTCGCCATCGATTGCTGCAGTGTGAGCGGGATCGCGGCGGAACTCGACAGGCTGGCGGCAGCGAAGGGCCCCAGGCCCGTGCCCGAAGACGAGCCGGCAGCCAAAGTTGAGCCGGTGCCGGTGGCATTGATCGAGAAGGCAAACTGGTCGCTCGGATCTACCCGAGCGCCGGTAATCTGCGTGCTGAGCCGGATCGAGGCGAAGCGCACCGCGAACATGACGCCCTGCAGGCCGCCTCCGACTAGCGTGGCCGTCACTTGTGTGGGGTTCGAGGATCCAGCCACGTAAGCGCCAACCGTCCCGGCTACGCCCGTCTCCGTGAAAGTGCTGGTGCCGACGCCGCTGTAGTAAGGGTATGTCGACCCGCTGATTGGTCCGGAAGCATCAAGCATCTGCCAGTTCCCGCCATTGGTCTGGTAGCTGAGAGATTCCCCCTGATTGCTGGATTCCCCGTCTGCGGCGACCAACATGTAATTCGTGATGGTGCCAGTGCTGGGCGGCGTGAGCATGATCGAGCTGATCGTGATTGTGGTCGTTCCCGCAGCACCCTGGTAAAGAATTGGCTTGCCTGCGATCCCGAGGAAAGCGGTATTGCCAACGGCTGCGCCGGACCAGGACGGCGATGCCTTCCCCAGCAGTGCTGCACCACTGACCTTCAGGTTGAATGAAAGCACGGTCCCGTCAGTCAGCGTATAGGAAAACGACTGGCCGCTGCCGCTTCGCGCAGTTGTATCATTGTATCCTGCAAAATCGAGCCAGCAATAGGTCTGCCAGTTGGCCGGACCTGTTGACCCCTGCGACGTGGCCAAATTGCACGAGGCGGCATGGGCCGGGCTGGGGGCCAGGCAGCAGGTCATGAACACGAGCGCAACCAGTAGCGCCCACAGGCTGCGCAAATGGCGTACCCGCATCCTGACTGAACCAACATCCACAACGCATCGGAGCTACGCCTATTTCCTTAGGATGCCGTTAACTCAGCTTCTTATCGAATAAGGCAGCTCCAAGAGCATTCACAGTGCGGACTGCTGCGAGCTGGCTAGCGATATACTCGGCTGCCCGATCCGGTAGATCCGGACCTTCTCAGCTGCGTGCCTCTCTATATCTGTAAGCGTCCGGTCTGGGGTGTTAGGCCAAAAGGTGGGGTGGAGATCAGCCCACGTTGCAGGCGTCGGTGAAGGTGCTAGGCTGACCTGAGGAGGAGCAGCTCATGGCCGTGATCGTCGTAATTGTTTGTGCGATTTTCGGCATACTCATGGTGGGGCTGTCTGTCCGGGCTAATGCTCGGTTCCAGCATGAAGAGACCTTGCCCCTCCAGTGGCTGATTTCCAGATCACAGCCACTTTCCAAAACAGTCATTCGGTCCGGGCCTCGTGTTTTCGTCCTGAGTCTTGTGCCCGGCCTTGCGATCTGCACCCTGGTATTGATTGCGATCGGCGCATCGACGCTGACGCCGCGTCCTGGGCAAGAGGGCATGCTATTGCCTTTCGTGCTCTTCATTGGCGGCGTATTTGTTGCTGTCTATGTCCTGCACCTTTGGCTGATCGAGCAAACTCTGCGCCAAAACAGGGGCTAGCTACCCGCGAATGGCGTGGACCAGTTCCGTGGCAGCAGCTCATCGATCCGATTGATGGGATGCCCTTTGCCGATGCGCTCAAGGGCGTCCGCCAGCCAAGCCTGCGGGTTGACGCCGATTAGCTTGGCAGCCTCAAGCAGAGAATACATGGCAGCGGCGCGCTCCCCGCCGCAATCTGCGCCGGCAAACAGCCAGCTCTTGCGACCGAAACAGATCCCGCGCAGCGCGTTCTCGGCGGGGTTGTTGTCGATCTCAAGCCGACCGTCCTCGGTGTAGGTCAAGAGCTGGTCCTTCAGCTTGATCGCGTAGCGCTATATCTCAACTACGCTTTCGTATGGCAAAAAGTTCCCTCTATGTTCTCTTTCCGATTTCCTACAGCCTGACATTCTGCGAACGTTCTGACAGGAGGTGAACCAAACGCAGACGAAGGTGCAAATCGTGCTCCAGGATTTCGAACATGAGCGGGCCATACGCAAAGTGGCGTCGCCGCAAAGCGCGCCAATGATGTTCATTACGGTGGAGGAGTTCGCGCTGGCAGCCCGGTTGTCGCGCAGACATATCGACCGATTGCGAAAGTCTCGCCCATCAGGCTTTCCGACGGAATATGAGCTGGGTAGCGGTACGAGCAAGCACCGCAACTGCCCAAGATTCAAGCTCGCTGACGTGCAGAAATGGCTCGATTCACGCGCACTTTGGTAGGTTTGAGTAACGCTGACGACCTATCGCGTCGCAATGGTGCTCTCGAGCGGGCGGCTCAAGTTTTATTGCTTCCCCTCGGGCGACTGGGGCTGATGCAGCACTGGCTTTTGGAAGGTTGGCGGCTCGGGCGAGGATACTCGGCATGAACTTAACTCGATCGCCAAATTGGCAAAGGGGATCCAGCGGCAAGGTCCTGCCAATTTGCTCGCTGCTATTGGGCAGTCCAACCCCCATCGATCACCAAGCTCGATCCCGTCACCATCGCGGCAAGTGGAGAGCACAGATAGAGTACGGCTGCGGAAACATCGCCGGGTTGCGCGATTCGGCCCAAAGGAATCATCCGCTCCACAAATGAGAGAAATGCTGGATCCGCCAGCATCCGTTCGGTCATCGGGGTTTCAACAAAGGTGGGGGCGACAGAATTCACGCGAATGCGCTCAGCGGCCAGCTCCACCGCCATGGCCTTGGTCAAACCTTCCAGTGCGTGCTTGGTCATGCAATAGACGGTTCGGTTGGGGCTGCCGACGTGGCCCATCTGGCTCGTTACGTTGATGATGCAGCCGCCCTTGTCACGCCTTAACATCGAGCGGACGGCCGCTTGTGCGACCAAATAGGCGCTACGAATGTTGAGAGAGAGCATTTCGTCGAGAACCTCGACGGGAACGTCGGCCATCGGCAGCGGTCGGTTCATCCCCGCGTTGTTGATCAGGATATCGACTTCGCGAGCGGCGAGTTCCGAGGCGAACGAAGGTGCTCGAATATCCGCGACCCATGGCTCGATCAGCGGTTGACGCCGCGCCATTGCGCGAAGTTCCTCTTCGCTGCGGGCGACTGCGAGCACCCGCGCTCCGCAATCGGCAAGCGCAATGGCGATCGCGGCGCCAAGCCCTTTGCTCGCCCCGGTAACAATCGCCTGCTGGCCCCCCAGATCGAATTTGTAGCCGCTCATCTGCTTCTCCTTTGCGATCGCCGTCTGGATTGACAGCTCTTCGTCAATATGCACAGTGATCACATTAACCGAGCCGCGGTCAAGGTGATGCGCGGGTTTGAGGAGCTTGACGATGCCGTTCGATCCCAAGGCCGGGCAGTTCTACCGCATGCCGATATTCTTCGGTCCGACCCCCGGTCCCCGCCAGTGGCCGGAAGGGCGGACTTTCGATTTCACCAAGACCCCGCACATGAAAATGCTGGGCGTGCGCATGCTGACCAATGCCGATCAACTGAAGGCTATGCTGCCGGAGCGGTTCGAGCTGCGCGGGCCGCCGGTCGTGACGGTTGAGGCCAATTACATGACCGAGATCGGCTGGCTTGCCGGACGTGGTTACAACTTGTGCGACGTCAAGTTCGAGGTGACCTTTCATGGCAAGGCCGGGCCGGTTCATGGCACTCTGGTGCTGGTTCGCTGGGAAAACCTGTGTGACCCAATCCTGAGTGGACGCGAGGAGCTCGGGCACAACAAGCTTTATTGCGAAATTCCTGAGCCGCGGGTGATTGATGGTCGCCACTCGGCGCGGATGTCGTGGCTGGAGACGCCGTTCCTCGATATCAACATTTGGGACCTCGCCGCGCCGACCGGCATGTCTGGCCCGCCAGCAGATCCCGAGCATCAGGGCATGCTATCCTACAAGTATATTCCCAAGACCGGCGACTGGGGCGAGGCTGACGTTGAATATGTCACGCTATCTCCGCACAGGCCAATGCGCGAAAATATCACGATCGAGCGCTTCGAGCTGGGCCAAGGCAGCTTCCAGTTCTGGAAGTCGAGCTGGGAGGATCTTCCCACGCTGTACCACATCGTAAATGCTTTCGCCGAGCTGGAGAACCACGGCTTCCAAGGCGCCCACTTGGTCCAGACGGTCGGCGGATCGAGCATCGCGGAAACCTATCGGGTCGACTGATCTCGCACCCAAAAGGGCGCATTTGCCACTGTGCCCTCAAGCCAAATCCTCCATGATACAAGGGATGCCGCATGGCCGTCATCTACCTCAAAACAGGTACGCCCGAGGCGCAACGCGCCGAAGATAGCACCCGGGTTCGCGAGATGGTCGAGCGCACCCTCGCTGACATCGAAGCGCGCGGCGATGCGGCCGTGGGGGAACTTTCCGCGCGGTTCGACGGTCTGTCCCGGCCATCGTTCCGCCTGACCGATTCGGAAATCCATGCCGCGATTTCCCAGGTTTCGGCGCAGGAGATGGCCGACATCAGGTACGCCCAGGAGCAAATCAGGCGCTTTGCCGAAGTCCAGCGCGCTGCTCTGACAGATGTCGAGGTCGAGACGATCCCGGGGGTAATCCTCGGGCACCGCAACATCCCGGTACAGTCGGTCGGCTGCTATGTACCTGGCGGCAAGTTTCCGATGGTGGCCTCGGCGCACATGTCGGTGCTGACCGCCTCGGTCGCCGGGGTGCCCCGGATCGTGGCATCCGCGCCGCCGCACAAGGGCGAACCGCACCCTGCGATCGTCGCTGCCATGCACCTCGCCGGCGCGCACGAGATCTATGTCCTTGGCGGCATCCAGGCGGTTGGCGCCATGGCGCTCGGCACAGCGACAATTTCCCCGGTGGATATGCTGGTCGGTCCGGGGAACGCCTATGTCGCTGAAGCGAAGCGGCAGCTGTTCGGCCGGGTTGGCATCGACCTGTTCGCGGGGCCGACCGAGACGCTGGTGATTGCGGACGAAACGGTCGACGGCGAAATGTGCGCGACCGATCTGCTTGGACAGGCGGAGCACGGCTACAATTCGCCGGCTATCCTGCTGACGACTTCACACCGCTTAGCGCAGGCGACGATGGCCGAGATCGAGCGGCTGCTGACCATATTGCCTACGGCCGAAACTGCGGCAGCCAGCTGGCGCGACTATGGCGAGGTCATCGTCTGCGATTCGCACCTCGAGATGTTGCAAGTCGCCAATGATATCGCGTCGGAACACGTCCAGGTGATGACCGACCGCGATGACTGGTATCTGGAGAACATGCAGTCCTACGGCGCGCTGTTCCTTGGCCCGCGCACCAATGTCGCGAATGGCGACAAGGTGATCGGCACCAACCATACCCTGCCGACCAGGCGGGCCGGGCGCTATACCGGCGGACTGTGGGTGGGCAAGTTCCTCAAGACTCACAGCTACCAGAGGATCATGACCGATGAGGCCGCGGCAGAGGTCGGTGCCTATTGCTCGCGGCTCTGCATGCTGGAGGGTTTTGTCGGCCATGCCGAACAGGCCAACCTGCGCGTGCGCCGCTATGGTCATCGCGAGATCGCCTATGGCGCAGCTGCCGAATGAGTCGGCTGAAGCGCAAACGCTGGCGGACTTTGTGAGAGCGGGCTTGTCCAAGCGGCCTCGGGTGCTTGCGACTTATGCGATGCCGCAGGCCGTCATCGAACAGTTCCGGACTTTCGCCGACCTGACAGTGCTGGACGGCATCAACGATCCGGACGCGTTGCTGACGCATTGTCTAGGTCATGATGCGTTGGTGTGCACTCTGATGAACCGCATTTCTGCCGATTTTGTCGCGCGCTTGCCCGCGGAAATCAGGCTCGTTGCAACTTATTCTGTGGGCTTCGATCACGTCGATGTCGCCGCACTCGGCGCACGCGGGGTCACCTTGGTGAACACTCCCGATGTCCTAACCCAAGCGACCGCAGACGTAGCTTGGTTGCTCTTGCTTGGTGCCGCTCGACGCGCGTGGGAGGCTCAGTCCATGTTGCGCGCGGGCCGCTGGCAAGGGTGGGAGCCGACGCAACTGGTGGGTGCCGATGTGCACGGCAGGACCCTCGGCATTCTCGGCTTCGGCCGGATCGGTCGTGCAGTTGCGGAACGGGCCCGCGGTTTCAACATGCGGGTGCGCACCTGCGTGCGCGATCCGGCAAAAGCCACGAGTATTCCCGATCACGTCACCTTGAGCGGATCGATGGAGGAAGTGCTTTCAGAAGGCGATTTCGTATCGTTCCACCTGCCGATGTCTTCCGAAACGGCTGGTTGGCTGAATGCGAAGCGGATTGCCCTGATGAAGCCCGGAGCCATCGTCATCAACACGGCTCGCGGCGGCCTGATTGATGAGGCTGCCCTGATCAGGGCGCTGCACGATGGCCAGCTTGCCGCCGCAGGCCTTGACGTGTTCGACGGCGAACCCAAGGTTTCGGCGGCCTTGCTGGCCGCACCGAACACATACCTGTTGCCGCACATTGGCAGTGCAACCGCCAGTGCGCGCACTGCGATGGGGCTCAGCCTCGCGAGCGAGATGGCCGCATTCTTCGACGGGCGGCCACTGACCTGCCGCGTGGAAGCCAGATGAATCCGGGCAGGCCACAAGCAGAGGCCAATGCGCGACAGGTGTTACGCGCAATATTTGACGCAGCGCTGGGTGCCGCCAGCGTCGAAGGCAAGCTCGAACGCATTTTGCCTGACCCGCCGCCGGGCCGAACGGTTGTGATCGGCGCCGGCAAGGCGGCAGCGGCGATGGCGCGGGAGCTGGACCGGCTTTGGCCGGGCGACCTCACCGGGGCAGTGGTTGCACCGCATGATTGCGCAATGTCGGAATACCAGGGCCGGATCGAGGTGCTTGAGGCCGGCCATCCGGTGCCCGATCAATTCAGTGTTGCTGCTGGAGAGCGGATGCGTGATCTGGTCAGCGGGCTCGGCAATGATGATCTGGTCATCGCGTTGATCTCGGGCGGTGCATCGGCCCTTCTGGTCGGCCTGCCCGAAGGTGTTACGCTGGAAGACAAGCAGGCCGTCACGCGCGCGCTGCTGTGCTGCGGCGCGACGATCGCTGAGATCAATGCCGTGCGCAAGCAGATCTCGACTATCAAGGGAGGCGGGCTGGCGAAGCTGGCCGGGCCGGCGCGGATGGTGACGCTGGCGGTGTCCGACATTCCGGGTGACGACATTGCCGCAATCGGATCCGGCCCGACCATCTTCGCCGCGGCCGATCCGGCCGAGGCCCGCGCAATCCTTGCCCACCACGCGATCGCACTTCCGTCCGCGATCGAGCGCTATCTTGCCAGTCCCGTGCCGATAGCAAGCACGCAATCGAAACTGGCAGGAGGCCGTTTCGAAGCCCACTTGGTCGTGCGCCCCGCTGATGCGCTTGACGCCGCTGCTCGGGCAGCCTCCGACGCTGGGTTCGAGCCCATCGTGCTCGGCGATGATCTTGAAGGCGAGGCCCGTGAACTGGGCGCGGAGCACGCTAGGCAGGCGCTGCGCCTGTTGCGGGAAGGGCGCAAGGCGTGCCTGATTTCCGGTGGCGAAACGACTGTCACGCTGCGGGGGGAAGAGCGTGGGCGAGGACGAGGACGAGGGCGAGGGCGAGGGCGAGGGCGAGGGCGAGGGGGACGTAACTGCGAGTATCTGCTCGGCTTGCTGGTCGCGCTTGACGGGCAGCCCGGAATTGCTGCGCTGGCTGCCGATACCGACGGGATCGACGGCAGCGAGGACAACGCCGGCGCGCTAGTCTTCGCTTCAAGCCCGGCGCGCGCGGAGATGTGCGCGGTGGACCCGCAGGACTGCCTCGCGCGCAACGATTCCCATGGATTCTTTGCTGCGATCGGCGACCTGCTGGTCACAGGTCCGACCTACACCAACGTCAATGATTTCCGTGCGCTCCTGATCGACCCGGCTAGCTGCGCCAGCGCAGCCGGTCAGCGGTCAGCTGGTCGACGCTCTTGACGCCCATCAGCTTCATGCCGCGCTCGATCTCGTCCTGCAGGATGCCGAGCGCGCGCTCGACGCCGGCCTGTCCGGCGGCGGCCAGCGCATAGAGGTAAAGCCGC
>NZ_JAYSBK010000021.1:0-38056 GCF_041915465.1 Novosphingobium sp.
TGATAGGCCGAACCGATCCCTGAAACCCCTGCACCCACGATCAGTACGTCGACATGGGTCGCTGCGGCTTGCGCCTGAACTGCTGCTGTTGCCATCTCTCTCTCCAGTAAACACCCGGCGCTGTTACACCGTGGAACGCAAGTTTCGACTCGAAACGCTTGGTCAGCATTGACCGGAATCAACCTGCGATCAAGAGGAATTTAGGGTGCGCACCCTAAATCAGTGCTTCGCGCCCGGATAGCGGCGGCGCGTGCTGCACTGCTTGCGCTGGCCGCCGCTTTGCCCGAAAGAGCGCAAGGATGAACAAAAGTCGCGCCAAACCGCAGGATTCGGTCGTCCCGCTCGACCATGCGGCGCCTGCCCCCTCGCCGCAGGGGCGCCGCGCCTGTGTGATCGGTGCGGGCCTGGGCGGGCTGGCGCTGGCTATCCGCCTGCAGGCCGCCGGGATCGAGACCGTGGTGATCGAGGCGCGTTCAGCCCCGGGCGGCCGCGCCGGGGCAGTCGAACACGGCGGCTTCAGGTTCGATGCCGGGCCAGATGCAATCAGCGATCCGGCCGGCTTTGCCGAACTGTGGGGCCTGACCGGCGACGACATGGCCGATGCGGTCACGCTGCTGCCAATCTCTCCTGCCTGCCGCTTTACCTGGCCTGACGGGACCAGTTTCGACCTCTCGGACGACGAAGCCGCCCTGACCCGCGAGATCGTGCGCTTTGCTCCCGACGAGCTGGGCGGCTATGAAGACTTCCGCCGCTCTGCCGATAGCCTGCTGGGCGATTTCCGCACGCGCCTGGCCGCCCTGCCGGCAAAGGGCTGGTCCGCCCTGCTGCGCGCGCTGCCCCAGCTTGGCCGGCATCAGGCCTGGCGCAGCCTCGACGGCCTAATCTCCAGCTTCATCGAACATGACAAGCTGCGCGCGGTGCTGTCGTTCGAGGCTCTGCGCAGCGGCGCGAATCCCCAGGAAACAAGCGCCACCGCCGCCGTCCTGCTGGCTCGTCAGCAGCATGACGGGCTGTGGGCGGTCAAGGGCGGCACCGCTACGCTGGCCGCCGCACTGGCCGCGCGGTTCGAGCTGCTGGGCGGCACGCTGCGGCTCCACGATCCGGTGCTCCACGTCCACACGATCGGCAACCGCGCCAGCGAAGTGCAGACGCAGAGCGGCTGGCAGGAACGCTTTGACGCGGTCGCCAGCAATGCCGACCTGGTTCACACCTACCGCGACCTGTTGTCCGAAACCGCGCGCGGGCCCGAAGCCGCCAGGTCCCTTGCGCGCAAGGATTACGCCCCCGGGCTGTTCGTGGTGCATTTCGCGCTCGAAGGCAGCTGGCCGGGCATCCCGCATCGTTCGGTGCTGATGGCATCGCGCTATACCGCAATGCTGGACGACATCTATCAGAGCGGGGTCTTGCCCCAGGACAGCCTGATCATGCTGAGCCATCCCACAGTCACCGACCCCAGCCTGGCGCCCGAAGGCAAGAGCCTGTTCACCGCCGCTGTCCCGGTGGCACACCAGGGCAAGCTGCCGATTGACTGGGAAGTGGTTGGCCCGATGCTCGAAAAGCGCGTTCTGGACGAGATCGGGCGGCGGCTGGTGCCCGACATCCATGACCGGATCATCACCAAATTCCACCGCTCCCCGCGCGATTTCGCGCTCGATTTCAATTCCCATCTGGGCAGCGCCTGGGGGCTGGAACCCAGCCGCCTGCAAAGCTGGTGGCTGCATGCCCGCAGCCGCGATGCCAGAATCGCGAACTTCTACCTGGTCGGCGCCAGCACCCATCCCGGCACCGGGATCGGCGGCGTGCTGGCCAGCGCCAAACTGACCGCCAAACTGATGCAGGAGGATCTGCGTTGAAGCGCCTTGCCGTCTATTGTGGTTCCGCGACCCCTGCGGACCCGCGTTATATGGAACTTGCCAGCGAGGTCGGCCGCACCCTGGCGGAGCGCGGGATCGGCGTGGTCTATGGCGGCGGGCGGCTTGGGCTGATGGGTGCGGTGGCCAGCGGCGCGCTGAATGCCGGCGGCGAAGTGATCGGCGTGATCCCGTCCGCGCTCGCCAAGGCCGAGGTGGCGAACCACGATTGCACCGAATTGATTACCGTGGCCGACATGCACGAACGCAAGGCGGCCTTTACCCGCCTGTCCGACGGGTTCGTCACCATCCCCGGCGGGGTCGGCACAATGGACGAACTGTGGGAAGCGGTCAGCTGGGCGCAACTGGGCTATCATGCGAAGCCGGTGGGCCTGCTCAACGCCTTCGGCTTCTATGACCACCTGATCGCCTTCAATCACCACATGGCCGAGGTCGGCTTTATCCGCCCGGCCCATCAAGGCATCATCATTGCCGAGCCGGAGCTGGATCTGCTGCTGACCCGCATGGCCGCGCACGAGCCGCATACCCCGATCTTCAGCATGAAATCGTCGGACTTGTGATTGGTGCGGGCACGCCTTAGGGGCGTGCCCATGCACAGCTTTCCCGCCCCTGCCATCGCCCGTGTCGAGGAAATGGTCCGCGCTGCCGCGGCCGATCCGGTGCGCGCGATCTCGTTTCAGGGCGCGCCGGGGTGCAACGGGCACCGCGCCGCGCTGGAGTTCGATCCGGTCTGTCTGCCGCTGCCCTGCTTCAGCTTCGAGGACGCTATCGAGGCGGTGAAGGAAGGCCGCGCCGCGCGCGCGATCATCCCGATCGAGAATTCGCAGCACGGCCGGGTGGCGGACATCCACTTCCTGCTCCCCGAAAGCGGCCTGTTCATCACCGGCGAACACTTCCTGCCGATCAGCTATGCGCTGATGGGCCTGGGCCAAGGGCCGTTCACCGCCGCCTACAGCCACCCGCAGGCGCTGGGCCAGACGCGGCGCTACCTGCGCGAACGCGGCATCGTGCCGATGGCCTATGCCGATACCGCCGGAGCGGCCGCCTATGTTGCCGAAATGGGCGATCCCCAGGCCTGCGCCATCGCGCCGCGCATCGCCGCCGAACTCTATGGCCTCAAGATCGCGGCCGAGGGGATCGAGGATTCGCACGACAACACGACCCGGTTCGTGGTGCTGGCCGACAAGCCGCTCGATCTGGCCGATCTGGCCGGCCGTCCGGCGATGACCACCTTCGTGTTCGAAGTGAAGAACATCCCCGCCGCGCTTTACAAGGCGCTGGGCGGCTTTGCCACGAACGGGGTCAACATGACCAAGCTTGAAAGCTACCAGAAGGGCGCAAGCTTTTCCGCGACGATGTTTTTTGCCGATATCGTCGGCGCGCCCGGCGATCCGGCGGTCGACCGCGCGCTGGAGGAACTGGCGTTCCACTGCAAGGAGCTGCGCATGCTCGGCAGCTACCCGCAGGAACTGCTCCGCGGCTGACCAGTCGAGCGCTGGCAATTCAAGAGCTTGCGGCCCGCCCGCGCGCGTGCCACCACTTGCAGCCGTGAGTACTCAGCAGGCGGCGATCAAGGGGGCGGAAGCCGCGCAGCAGGCAGCGCGCGACTGGCAGGCCGTGCGCGGCGACGGTGCGATCCAGTTCACCCCGCTGCCCGATCCGGTGGTTCCCAAGCAGGCGCCCCCGCCCGAATGGCTGAAGAGCCTGGGCGAGTTCCTGCATGACCTGTTCGAACCGATTGGCCGTGCGCTCGGGATGGACTGGGGCATGGCGAAATGGGTGATGCTGGGGATCGGCGCGCTGGCCGCATTGTTCCTGCTGTGGCGGCTGGCCGAACCGCTGATCCTGCGCTGGCGGATGCGCCAGCCGGATGAGGACGCCGAAGCACCGCACTGGGCCCCTGATCGCGCAGCCGCATTGGCCCTGCTTGAAGATGCCGACAGGCTCGCTGCCGCGGGGCGGTTCGACGCTGCCACCCACTTGCTGCTCCAGCGCAGCGTCCACCAGATTGCCGAGGCGCGGCCCGACTGGGTCCACCCCGCCAGCACCGCGCGCGAAATCGCCGCGATTGCCGCGCTGCCCGCCCCGGCGCGCAGCGCCTTTGGCCTAATCGCCACGCGGGTTGAGCGCAGCCTGTTCGGGCTGACCGCGCTCGACGCCGCCGATTGGCACGCCGCGCGCGCGGCCTATGCCGAATTCGCACTGCAACGCCTGCCCGGCAGGGAGGCGGGGGCATGACGGCGGCAGCGGCCAGCAATCCCTTCTCGCGCCGCACCGCGCTGGGGCTGGTGGCCTTCGGAATCGCTGCCTTCTTCGCGCTGCTGTGGATCATCGGCAGCAATCTGACGCAAGGCGAGCGCAACGATGGCCAGGCCCACGCCGGGTCGAACAGCCTGATCGGCTTTTCCGCCATGGCCAGGTTCCTCGACGCGCGCGGCTATGACGTGCGCATGGCCACGGCCTCGCCGCAGCTGCGCCAGGGCGGACTGCTGGTGTTGACCCCGCCGCTTTCCGCCGACCCCAAGGAACTCGGCAAGATTGTGGAGGAGCGGCGCATGATCGGGCCGACGCTGCTGATCATGCCCAAATGGCAGGCCATACCGCAGACCGACCGGAAACTGACCGATCCGGAAGGCTGGGTGCGCCTGACCGATCCGACCGCACCCGAATGGCGCGGGTTCTACGACAACATCACGCTGTCGCTCGATCCGATCGATCAGGGCCCCAATCCGGGCGCGTGGCACGGCATCAACATTGCCGGAAACCTGCCGCGCCTGGACGCCGTTCTGTCCGGCGAGGGCGACGGGATGGTGCCGATGATCGTCGGCGACGACGATGGGCGCGCGCTGGTCAGCTATTTTGCCGACGGGGGTGACTATCCCGCCTTGCGCGATTTCTCGCTCTATGACGAACCCCGGAGGGCCAATGAGGAAGGCGGCATCGTGGTCAAGGGCGCACCTTCCGCAGATCATGGCAAGGCTCGCAGGCTCTATCCCGTCATCTTCGTGTTCGAGCCGGACCTGCTCAACAACCAGGGCTTCGCTGCGCTGGCCAATGCCCAGCTGGCCGAAAAACTTGCGCAAGTGGCAACGTACGGCGGCGAACGCAGCGTGACCTTCGACCTTACGCTCAACGGCTTCGCGCAAAGCGACAACCTGCTTACCCTGGCCTTCACCCCGCCCTATCTGGCCGCAACGCTGTGCCTGATGCTGGCCGCGCTGATCACTTTCTGGCGCGCCTTCAACCGGTTCGGCCCGCCGCTATCCACCGGCCCCGCCATCGCCTTTGGCAAGCGCGCGCTGGTTACCAATGCCGCCGGGCTGATCCAGCGCGCGCGGCGTTTCCACCTGGTCGGCGCGCCCTATGCCGATGCCGCGCGAGATCGGCTGGCCAAGGCGCTGGCGCTGCCGCAGCGGCTCGATCCCGCGGCGACCGAAGCCGCGATCGACCGCGCGCTGGCCGCCCGCGCGCCGGGTTCCATGCCCTTTTCCGCCGCCGCTGCCGCCCTGCGCGCGGCGCGCCGGCCCGTTCAATTGCTGCGCGCCGCGCAGACGCTCCATTCGCTGGAAAGGATTCTGACGAAATGACCGCTCAACTCATGACCCTGGCCGAAGTCGGCCAGCTTGCAGGCCGCATCCGGGCAGAGGTCGGCAAGGGCGTGGTCGGCCAGGCCGAGACGATCGACGCGCTGCTGATCGCCCTGTTTGCGCAGGGACACGTCCTGCTCGAAGGCCCGCCGGGGACCGCCAAGACCTTCCTTGCGCAGTGCTTTGCCGCCAGCCTGGGCCTGGATTTCGGGCGCATCCAGTTCACGCCCGACCTGATGCCGGGCGACATCCTGGGGTCGAACCTGTTCAACTTCCAGACCAGCGAGTTCACGCTTACGCGCGGGCCGATCTTCTGCGAGCTGCTGCTGGCCGACGAAATCAACCGCACCCCGCCCAAGACCCAGGCCGCGTTGCTGGAGGCAATGCAGGAACGCCGCGTCACGCTGGATGGCACGGCCCACGCTCTGCCCAAAAGCTTCCTGGTGGTGGCAACGCAGAACCCGATCGAAAGCCAGGGCGTCTACCCTCTGCCCGAGGCCCAGCTTGACCGTTTCCTGTTCAAGGTAATCGTGCCCTATCCCAGCGCCGCCGAAGAGGCGCGGATCGTAGCCACCTTTGGCGAACGCTCCGGCCCCTCGCGCCCGGCCGACCTTGGCATCGCTGCCGTTGCCGACGCGGGCCTGATCGCTGCCGCCGCGCAGGCGGTAAAGGGCGTGACCATGGCCGAAGGCGTGACCGACTATGTCGTGCGGCTGGTGCGCGCGACGCGCGAAAGCGCGGACCTTGCCTCTGGCGCAAGCCCGCGCGCCGCCGTGCTGCTGGCCAGCGCCGCCCGCGCCCGCGCCGCGCTCGATGCGCGCAGCTATGTCCTGCCCGACGATGTGAAGGCGATTGCGCCCGCCGTGCTGCGCCACCGCCTGCTGCTGTCTCCCGCTGCCGAAATCGAGGGCAAGCAGGTCGAAGCGCTGGTGGCCGATCTCCTCACCCAGACCGAGGCGCCCCGGTAAGCGCAATGGTCTCTCGCGCCGCCTTGATCCCAACCCCGCGCGCCGCGCTGCTGGTGGTGGCCGCCGCCCCGGCGGCGCTGCTGCTCGCAGCCTTCGCGCCCGCTGGCTGGGCCGCCGCGCCGGTGCTGGCGCTGGCGGTGTTGGTCGTGGTGCTGGGCGATGCGCTGGCGGCGGGCCGATTGACGGAGTTCACGGTGGACACCCTTGCCGACACCGAAGTGGGTGAGGAAGGCTGGATCACGATCGAAGTCGGCCTTGCCCGTAGCCGCGCCAGCGCCGTCGCTTGCGCGCTGGCCGCCGACCCGCGCCTGCTGGCCGGCGGACGCGGCGAAGGGCAATTGGTGGCGTTGGGCGCGGGCAAGTGGCGCGCCGGCATCCCACTCTACCCCACGCGGCGCGGGACCGGCACGCTGGAGCGCGCGTGGATCCGCTGGACCGGGCCACTGGGCCTGGGCGCACGCCAGATCGAGCAGGCGCTGAGCCGCGAAGTGCGGGTCTGGCCGAATGTCGCCCCCGTGCGCGCGCCCAGCCTGCAGGCCTTCCTCAAGAACGTCGAGACCGGGATGATCGCGCGGCGCATCCGGGGCGAGGGCAGCCAGTTCGAAGCCCTGGCCGAATACGAACCCGGCATGGACCGCCGCCGGATCGACTGGAAATCGAGCGCGCGCCACGCCCACCTCTATGCCAAGGAATACGAGGCGGAGCGCAACAACCAGATCGTCTTCGCGTTCGATTGCGGGCAGGCGATGTGCGAACCGGTCGGCGGCCTGCCCCGGATCGACCGTGCCGTTACTGCCGCGCTGACCACCGCCTATGTCGCGCTGAAGGGCGGGGACCGGGTCTCGCTCTATGGCTTTGCCGCAAGGCCCGAGGTGTTCACGCCGTTCGTTTCAGACACGCGCGAGTTTCGCCGCTTGCAGATGGCGGCGGCCGGGCTCGACTATCAGGCGCAGGAACCCAACTTCACGCTTGCGCTGGCGACGCTGGCGGGCAGGCTCGCGCGGCGCAGCCTGATCGTGGTCTTTTCCGACTTCACCGATCCGACCAGCGCCCAGCTGATGATCGAATCCATTGGCCGGCTAACCCAGCGCCACCTCGTGCTGTTCGTGACCATGGCTGACGAGGAGCTTGAGGACATCGCCGCCGCCGCCCCCACTGCCATGCCCGAGCTGACCCAGGCGGTTGCCGCAGATAGCCTGCTACGCCAGCGCGCACTGGTGCTCTCGCGGCTGCGCGCGCTGGGCGTTGACGTGATCGAGGCACCTTACAACCGCATCGGCCTCAGGCTGATCGACGCCTATCTGGCGATCAAGCGCAAGGGAGCGATTGGCTGATGGCGCTGTTCGGACTCTTGGGCGCGAAAGCCAGCGCCGATGCTGCCGCGATCGAGGCAGCCGCGCTGCGTTCCGACCGCTTCCGGCAAGAGCGCGAGGGCGACTGGCAACGCCTTGAAGCCATCGTCACCCGGATGGAAAAGGGCCGCCTGCGCAAGATCTCGGACGAGGATCTGCTCCAACTGCCGGTGCTCTACCGCACGGTCGCCTCCAGCCTGTCGGTCGCGCGCGAGACTTCGCTCGATGCAGGCACGCGCGCCTACCTTGAATCGCTGGTCCAGCGCGCGTGGTTCCTGGTCTATGGCCCGCGCACCACGCTCATGGGTTGGCTCGGGCGGTTCTTCGGCGGGGAATGGAGCCGCGCGGTGCGCGCGATCTGGCCCGAACTGCTGGTAGCGCTGGCGTTGATGGTGGCTGGCACGGTGGTGGGCTGGCAGCTGTGCGCACAGAACCCGGACTGGTTTTATGCCCTTGTCCCCGGCCAGTTCGCCGATGCCCGCGTGCCGGGCGCGAGCGCCGAGGTACTGAAGAAAACCCTGTTCGGCCAGACCGAGGCCGAGGGCCTGTCGATCTTCGCCGCCAGCCTGTTCAGCCACAACGCCGGGATCGCGATCCTGTGTTTCGCGCTGGGCTTTGCCTTTGGCGTCCCGCCGCTGATGCTGCTGGTGCAGAACACCGCAACGCTGGGGGCGATGCTGTGGCTCTATCACGGGCAAGGGCTGACATATGATTTTGTCGGCTGGCTTTCGATCCACGGCACGACTGAACTGTTCGCGATCCTGCTGTCGGGCGGGGCCGGCTTGCACGTCGGCCGGTCAATGGCCTTTCCCGGTGAGCAATCGGTGATGGATGCCGCTGCCGCCGCAGGCCAGCGCGCCGCCGTGGTGATGGCGGGGGTGGTGCTGATGCTGGTGGTGGCCGGGATGCTGGAAGGCTTTGGCCGCCAGCTGGTTGATGAAACGAGCGGCCGATACATCATCGGCTATGGCATGCTGGCGCTGTGGCTGGCCTATTTCTTCGCGTTTCGCCGCACCCCACAAGGCAGCGAGGCGGCATGAACCGCGAGGATCGTCTGGCTCTGAAGGCCGAACGCAAGGCGCTGCGCAAGGCGCTGCGCAAGGATCGCAGCCGCACCCTGATCACGCCCGAAGGGATCGCCTTGCCGATCACGCTGGCCAGCCGGGGTACGCGGCTGGGCGCGCTGCTGATCGACCTGCTGCTGATCGTGGTGATCCTTGTCGCCACCTTGATTGCGGTGGCCCTGGGCGTTGCCGGGATCTCCGAGGCCGCTGGGGGCAAGCTGCAGAACCTCAAGGGTGGTTACTCCGACGCGCTGCAATTCCTGGCAATCGTCTGGATCGGGGTGATGTTCCTGTTCCGCCACGGCTATTTCCTGATGTTCGAACTTGGCCCGCGCGGCGCGACTCCGGGCAAGCGGATGACCGGGATCCGGATCGCGGCCCGAAATGGCGGGCGGCTCAGCCCGGAAATGGTGCTGGCCCGCAACCTCTTGCGCGATATCGAGCTGTTCCTGCCGCTGGCGATGCTGCTGGGCACCATGTTCCAGCGCAACGCCACCGACTTCATGGTTTCCTCGCTCGCGGCCGCGTGGTTCCTGCTGTTCGCGCTGTTCCCGCTGTTCAACCGCGACCGGTTGCGCGCGGGCGACCTGATCGCGGGGACCTGGGTGGTCGAGGCGCCGCGCGCCAAGCTGGGCGCAGTGCTGTCGGTCAGCGAAACCGCCGCCAGCGGCACCAGCCGGTCGACCGGCGCAACCTACCGCTTTGGCGAGGCGGAACTGGCGGTTTACGGCGAGTACGAATTGCAGACGCTGGAACGCGTGCTACGCGAGGGCCGGGCAGAGGCCATCGCCGCCGTGCATGAGGCGATCTGCCGCAAGATCGGCTGGAACCCCGGCGCGGGTGACGAGCGCGCCTTCCTTGAAGCCTATTACACCCAACTGCGCGCCCGGCTTGAAGCCGGGATGCGGATGGGCCGGCGCAAGGCCGACAAGCACGCCTGACCAGACCAGCGCGCCTCCGGAGGCTGATGCCCCCGGAGTGCACTTGTTCGGGTTGATGGATGGATCAGTGGAAGACCAGCGCCTGCCACAGGGTCGAGCCCATGACGTGGCGGTACTTGGCCCGCTCGCCCGAAGCCGCGCTCATCTGCGCGTCTGTCTGCTTGGAATGATCGCGCATCACCGCTTCGCGACGTTTTTGCTCGGCGGCATCGGGGATCGTCTTGAAGCGCGTGACAAGGATCAGGTCGGGCTCACCCGGGCGCGGATTGACGTTCTGCATCACTTCGTAACTGGTGATCCAGCCCTGCGACTTGGCGAATTCCTGACGCTCGCGCCACTGCCCGGCAAGGAAGTTGGCGTAGTCCAGATCGTGTCCGTCGTCGATCGAGATCGAGCCGACTTCGACATAGTCGCCCGGATCGAGCGGATAGTTCTGGGCCGAAACCGGTGCCCCCAGGCAAGCACCAGCGATGCGGCCAGAACGGCCGCCTTGCGATACGTCTTCATGATCATTCTCTCCTCGACTGGGCGCGAGGATCTGTCAGCCCCTGCTGGCACGTCTCGCGCCATTCTTGCTCGGAGTCGGGCGACCCGGACTCAATAAGCCGGCCCCAAGATGGCAGGACGTTAGGCCCGTATTTCTACTTAGTCAAAGCAATCACTCGCCCGCAAAAATGCCCACTTCGTGCAACCCGCCAGAGTTGCCGCGCGCGCGGTACATGCCGGGTGTGTTGAACGAGAACACCGCCTGGCCATCGGGCGTCACCACGATCACCCCGCCGTCACCGCCCAGCGCGCCGGTTTCCGCCATCACCGCATCGGCGGCGGTCTGCGCGTTTTCCTTGGTAAAGCGCAGCCGCGCGCAGATTTCATGCGCCACGCCTTCGCGGATGAAGAATTCGCCCGAGCCGGTGGCAGACACTGCGCAGGCCCGGTCATCGGCATAGGTGCCAGCCCCGATCACCGGCGAATCCCCGATCCGGCCCCAGCGCTTGCCGGTCAGTCCGCCGGTCGAAGTCGCAGCGGCAACGTGGCCCTCGCTATCGACCGCAACCGCGCCGACCGTGCCGTACTTGCGATCGACATCGAACCAGCTGAGCTTGCCCGACTTCACTTCCTGCAGCTGCTGCCAGCGCTCGCTCGTGTAGAAATACTTCGGATCGACGATCTCCAGCCCGTTCTCGCGCGCAAACTGTTCCGCCCCTTCGCGCGCCAGCATGACGTGCGGGCTTTTCTCCATCACCGCGCGGGCGAGCTTTACCGGATTCTTGACGATCGTCACCCCGGCCACGGCCCCGGCCGCGCGGGTGCGTCCGTCCATGATCGCGGAATCGAGTTCGTTGCGGCCCTCCCAAGTGAACACCGCGCCCTTGCCGGCGTTGAAATGCGGATCGTCTTCCAGCGTCACGACCACCGCCGTCACCGCATCGAGCGCGCTGCCGCCGCTGGCCAGGACCTGTTCGCCAACCTTGAGCGCATGGTCGAGCGCGGCGCGGTATTCGGCCTCCTTCTCAGGGGTCATCGCCTCGCGGCTCATCGTCCCGGCGCCGCCGTGGATCGCGATTGCCCAGGTGTGGCCATTCGCATCGGGCATCAGGACCTTGGCGGGCGCCGCCGCAACCGGAGAGGTCGAAAGTGCCATCAGGGCGGCGGCGATCACCGGCAGCCGGAACTTGGGAGTTGTCTTCATTGCGGCAGCATAGCAGAAATCCCGCATGCCTGACTATGCGATCCGCGAAGACGATCTGACCGGCCCCGAGATTGCCGGACTGCTCACCTTGCACCTTCAGGAGATGCACGCATGGTCGCCGCCGTGCAGCGTTCACGCCATGCCGATCGAACGGCTGCGCGCGGCGGACGTAACCTTCTATTCGGCCTGGGACGGCGACCGGCTAGCCGCTTGCGGTGCGATCAAACAGCTCGATCCCGGCAACGGCGAACTCAAGTCGATGCGTGCCCACCCGGACTATCGCGGCAAGGGCGCAGGGCGCGCGATTCTGGACCACCTGCTGGCCGCCGCCCGCGCGCGCGGCTATGCCCGCGTCAGCCTGGAGACGGGTTCGACCGAGCCATTCAAACCCGCCCGCGATCTCTATGCCGCCAACGGCTTTGCCGACTGCGGCCCCTTTGCCGACTATCAGCCAGATCCGTTCAGCCATTTCATGACGAGACCCCTTTGACCGACTTGATCCTGCGCGCGGCCACCAGCGCCGACATCCCGGCCATCTCACACCTTGCCACCGAGAGCTTCATCGCCAAGTTCGGTCACCTCTATACCGAGGCAAATCTGAACGCGTTCCTCGCCGAAAACCTCTCCGAACCGGCGATCGCGGCGGAACTCGCCAATCCTACCCGAGTCTACCGGCTGGCAGAGGCTGCCGGTCGGCTGGTCGGCTATTGCAAGATCGGCCTCACCTGCGGTTTTCCCGAGCACGCGCGGGGCAAGAAGGTGATGGAACTGAAGCAGCTCTATACCGCCTCGGACGCCACCGGCATGGGCATCGGCAAGGCCATGATGGACTGGGCGATGGAGCAGTTCGCGGCGCACGGCGCGGACGAGGCGCAGATTTCGGTCTATGCCTACAACGACGGCGCGCACCGCTTTTACCGCCGCTATGGGTTCGACAAGGTGGCGGACATCACTTTCAGGGTTGGCGATCATATCGACCCAGAGTTCCTCTTTGCGCGGATGCTCTGAGCGCCTATATCCCCGTCCATGTCCTCGATCCGTCCCTGGCGCGATATCGCGCGCCGCAAATCGCGCCAGATCATGGTTGGCAATGTTCCCGTGGGCGGCGATGCGCCGATCACGGTCCAGACCATGACCAACACGCTGACCAGCGATCCGGTCGCCACGATCAACCAGATCCGCCGCTGCGAGGATGCCGGGGCCGACCTGATCCGCGTGTCCTGCCCGGACGAGGCGAGCACCGCCGCCTTCCGCCAGATCGCCAAGGCTGCGCGGGTGCCGCTGATCGCGGACATCCATTTCCACTACAAGCGCGCGCTCGAAGCGGCCGATGCGGGCGCGGCCTGCCTGCGGATCAATCCCGGCAACATCGGCTCGTCCGACCGCGTGGCCGAAGTGGTCCGCGCCGCCAAGGCCAACGGCTGCGCGATCCGCATCGGCGTCAACGCCGGGAGCCTTGAGAAGGACCTGCTCGAAAAATACGGCGAGCCCTGCCCCGAGGCGCTGGTGGAATCTGCGCTCGATCACATCAAGCTGCTGCAGGACCACGACTTCCACGAATACAAGGTAGCGGTGAAGGCCAGCGATGTGTTCCTCGCGGTCGCCGCCTACATGGGCCTCGCCGAAGCGGTCGATTGCCCGCTGCACCTTGGCATTACCGAGGCCGGCGGGCTGATCGGCGGCACGGTGAAAAGCGCGATCGGCATCGGCAACCTGCTGTGGGCCGGGGTCGGCGACACGATCCGCGTCTCGCTTTCGGCCGAGCCGGAAGAGGAAGTTCGCGTCGGCTTTGAAATCCTGAAATCGCTCGGTCTGCGCACTCGCGGCGTGCGAGTGGTTTCCTGCCCCAGCTGCGCCCGCCAGGGGTTCGACGTGATCCGCACCGTCGCCGCGCTCGAAGACCGGCTCAGCCACATCAAGACCCCGCTTTCGCTCTCGGTGCTGGGCTGCGTGGTCAATGGCCCCGGCGAAGCGCGCGAAACCGATATCGGTGTGACCGGCGGCGGCAACGGCAAGCACATGGTCTACCTTTCGGGCGTGACCGACCACCATGTCGAAAGCGCCGAAATGCTCGACCATATTGTGGCGCTGGTCGAGGCAAAGGCCGCGGAAATCGAGGCCGCGTCTTCGTAATTGAGTAAGACCCCGGTGCTATTCGGGGTGGCATGTACCGGTTGCTTGCCCTGGCTTTCACCGCCATTGCGGCGATGGGCGCGCTTGCCCTGATCGTGGCGCCGCGTCCCGATTCCGCGCCCGCGGCCGCGTCAAAGCACGCCGTCAGGGCGAAGCCCGGCGCAGCTGGGGACACGCCCGGCGCGATGGTGCTGAAACGCGATGCCAGCGGCCAGTTCCACATCACCGTGGGCGTCAACGGCAGCGACACGCGCTTTCTGGTCGATACCGGCGCCGACCTGGTTGCCCTGACCGAGGCTGACGCCGAGGAACTGGGCCTGTTGCCCGGCGAGGACGCATTCCAGCCGATCATGCAGACGGCATCGGGGGTCGGTTACGCCGCGCCGGTCGTGATCGACGAAGTGACGATCGGCGATTCCAGCTTCCGGGATGTCGAGGCCGTGGTGGTCAAGGACCTTGCCACCAATCTGCTAGGGCAAAGCCTGCTGCGCCGTCTTGGCAAGGTGGAGCTGCAGGGCGACCGGATGGTGATCCGCCACTGATCGAAGCGGATTTGGCAGGCGCGGGTTTGGCCGCTAAGGGCGGCGCATGAGCACCGCGCCCCGCCACAACCTGCCGCCGCTGCACCTCGCATTGGCGCTGGCGGTGATGGCGGTCTGGGGCACCAATTTCGTCGTCATCAAGCTCGCCCTGGCCCACCTGCCTCCGCTGACGCTCGCCGCGCTGCGCTTTACCTTCGCCTTCCTGCCGCTCGCCCTGTTCATCAAGCGCCCGGCGGTTTCCTGGACCAACCTTGCGACTTACGGTGTGCTGATCGGGGCGGGGCAGTTCGGCCTGCTGTTCACCGCGATGCGCAGCGACATTACCCCGGGTCTCGCCTCGCTGGTCGTGCAGGTGCAGGTGTTCTTCACGATCGGGCTGTCGATGCGCCTGACCGGAGAGAAAGTCGCGCACTACCAGATCGCCGCGCTCTTGCTGGCGGTCGCCGGGCTGGCGGTGATCGCGCTGCACACCGATGGCAGCGCGACCCCGCTGGGTCTGATCCTGGTGGTTGGCGCTGCGCTGTGCTGGGCGCTGGGCAATATGACCTCGCGCGCGGCGGGGCCGGTCAACATGCTGGCCTATGTCGTCTGGTCGAGCCTGTTTGCCGTGCCGCCATTGCTTGGCCTGTCGCTGCTGACCGAGGGCTGGCCGCGGATCAGTACCGGCATCGCCGCAGCCGACGGCAAGACCTGGGCGGCAGTGCTGTGGCAGTCGGTCGGCAACACAATGTTCGGTTATGGGGCATGGGGCTGGTTGCTTTCGCGCCATCCTGCTGCCAGCGTGGCGCCGCTCGCTCTGCTGGTCCCGGTTTTCGGCCTCGGCGCATCGGCCCTGCTGATGGGCGAGGCGATGCCGGTATGGAAACTGGCTGCCTTCGCCCTCGTGATGGCGGGGTTGGCCCTGGGAATCTTGTGGCCGCAACTGGCCGGAAGGAAGAAGTCATGACACTTGCCATTCGCCCCGCCACCACGGCCGACCTGCCCCTGATCTGCGAGCTGATCCGCGACCTTGCCGAGTACGAAAAGCTGGCCCATGAAGTCCGCTTCGACGCAGCAGTGCTCCGCGAAAAGCTGTTCGGGCCGCGCCCCTATGCCGAAGTCGTGATCGGCGAGATTGACGGCCTGGCGATGGGCTTTGCCCTGTTCTTCCACAATTTCTCGACCTTCGAGGGGCGTCCCGGGATCTATCTGGAAGATCTGTTCGTGCGGCCCAACGCACGCGGCAGCGGGCTCGGCAAGGCGCTGCTCGCGCATCTGGCCAGCCTGGCAGTGGAACGCGACTGCGCGCGGCTCGAATGGTCGGTGCTCGACTGGAATTCGCCCGCGATCGGATTTTACCAGGCACTTGGCGCCCGCGCGATGGACGACTGGACCGTGATGCGAATGGACGGCGACGCCCTTGCACGACTTGGCGCAAGCGCGCGCGTTTCCGCCGCTTAGGGGCTTGGCGACTCGGCTTTTTCGATGTTATCCACAGCAGCATGACTGGGGCTGTCAATCGTCGTGATCTGATGCGCGGTGCGCTGGCCGCCGGGGCTGCCCTGGCGCTGCCTGGTCGCGCCTTTGCCCAATCGTCTGGCGCGCAATCGCTGGACGATCAGTTCGAACAGGCGTTCGGACCGGCAACTGCCGCCCCTGTCCAACCCGCCGCGCCCGCGCTGCCGACGGTAGACGAACCCAACCCCGCCTATATCCGCCGCGTGCTCGAAATCGCCGCGCGCGAACGGGACCGCGCCGGTAGCCGGCTGTGGCGCACCGATATTGTCGGCGTGGCCGATTTCGCGCGCCCGTCCACCCTCCCGCGACTCCACTTCGCCAACATGGAAGCGGGCACGGTGCGCTCGTTCTATGTCGCTCACGGGCGTGGCTCCGATCCGATGCACAGCGGGTTCCTGCAAGGCTTTTCGAACACCGTCGGGTCCGAGGCGACTTCGCGCGGGGCCTATCTCACCGCTGAGTGGTACACCGGCAAGTACGGCACCTCGATTCGCCTGCTCGGACTGGACGAGGACAATTCGAACGCGCTCGACCGCGCGATCGTGATGCATCCGGCCTGGTATGCCGATGCCAGCATGATCGCCAAGCAGGGCAAGCTGGGCCGCAGCGAAGGCTGCTTCGCGATGGGTCCGGAGCAGTTCAACGAGGCGCTGTGGCACCTCTCGGGCGGACGCCTGCTGTTTGCCGATCGCATCGGCGAGGTTTGACCATCAAGGTCCGAACGATTGCCATCGCGCTAATCGCGCTTGTGCCGGTGCTGGTTGGGGCAAACTGGTGGAAGCGCAGCCACGCCTTTGCGGCCGAGCTCGACGGCAAGGCCAAGGTTTTCGAAGCACGCGCCCCGCGCGAGGAAGCCGAGCTGTTCCTGTGCCTCGGACAGCACATCCCCGATGGGCCGATGCTGTTCCGCGTCAGCACCGAAGGCACCTTTGCCCCGCCCGACGAATTGATCGACCCGGCCCGCGGCTTGATCGTGCGCATCGAAATGAAGGGCAAGGAAGCGGCCTTGGTCCGCGCCTGGCTGCCGCAAGGCCAGGCCCTTACGCCAGTCGAAGCCGCGCAGCTTGATGCCTGCACTGGGGTGCAGGCCAAGCCGATCTGATCGGTCCTTTTCTTAGAGCGGATTATCGAGCTGGATGATCTCTTCGCTCGACTTGCGCTTGCCGTCCCACGGCTGGCGCGGGGCGGCAAAGGCAGCCTGGACCGCGCCATCCCGACCATAGATATCCTTGAACGTCACCAGCTTGCCCGTGATGTCGGTCGCATAGGTGAAGTACATGATATAGATCGGGAAAGTCTTGGTCATCGGGACCCGGGTATAGGTGCCCGAATTGGCGATCGCCTGAGTTTCGCTAGTCGGCACGCCGCCGCCGAGGCGGGCCATGGTCATGCCCAGCTGTACCGCGTTTTCGGTGCGCACGCAGCCATGGCTAAGCGCGCGGTTGGGCTGGTTGAACAACCCGCGCGCGTTGGTGTCGTGCAGGAAGATCGCATGCTCGTTCGGCATGTCGAGCTTGAGCCGGCCAAGCGAATTGTTCGGCCCCGGCTGCTGGACGACATAGATCGTGCCGTCGGCGGCCTTGGTCACCTTGTAGCCTTCGCGCGCGGCCTGCTTGGGATTGCCGTAAAGGCGCGCGCCCATCCCTTCGCCCACCACGATCGACTGCGGCACGGTCCAGGTCGGGTTGAAGATCACGCCTTCGACCACTTCGGCAAGCTGCGGCGTCGCGGTGCGCCCCGGCTTGCCGACGATGGTGCGGTAGGAGCGGATGATCGTGTTATCGACTGTCAGGCGCAGCTGGTATTCGGGCACGTTGGTGAACAGGTAGTACTTGCCAAGGTCGCGCGGCAGCCAGCGCCAGCGATCCATGTTCACGCGGATCAGGCTGCGCGTGGCCTTGTCCGCCTTGGGCGTCGCGGCGAGCTTTTTCTTGAGCACCAGGTAATCGGGATGGGTTGGCGCAAGCGCGGCAATCGCCCCCGCGATATCGTGCGAGGCAAGCGCCTGCTCCATCACCGCCTTGGTCGGGTTCGTATCGACGTCGGTATCGATGACGAACCACTGCAGGCGCGAATCCATGCGGGTGCGGCCATCGCGCATGTCCTCGATCAGCCAGGCGAAGGACCGGCTGGCCTGGGCATCGAGCGCGGGGCCCTCGCCGGCAGCAATCGCCGCCTTGAGGGCATCGGGCTGATAGTCAGTGGGCAGCAGCCCTTCGGCATCGATCCCCTGGATCACAGCGAGCAGCGCCTGGGCATCGGCCAGACTCCAGCTCATCACCGGTTCAAGGTCTGCCAGCGTCTGCACCGGAGCCGGAGCCTGCGCCGCTGGCGCGGTGGCGGTCGCATCGGACGTGGCCGGCGCTGCGGGAACAGTCGGGGTGGCTGGCGCCGGTACCGGCGGCGCGGCAGGCGTGGGCTGCGGCGCGGGCAGGATGTTCTCCGGCTGGCTGGCGGCATCGGCTGCAGCCGGGACCAGGCCAAGGCCCAGGCCCGACATCAGCGCCAACGCGCTCCATCCAAGAGTCCAATTGCCCAACTTCGACATGCTTCGCTCCTGCTCGGGATCGGTTTTTGCCGCGGCTGCCGCGCCGCTGGCTTCATCGTCCCCTTTTGCCCGTTAATGCTCGCTCTTTCAACTGCGCCGCCTGTCGCGAGGCTGAACGCCCTGACTTGCGCGGGCCCGGGCCGCGCCTATATGCCCAGCGGGCGGTGGGGGCCGTATTGGAAGGATGACCTGTGATTGCACCCGCCAGGATTGTCGGCATCATAAGCTTTATCGCTCTGGCCAGCGGCGTCAGCCCGGCCCATGCCCAACGCCCCGAAATTGCGGAAGCGGCCCCGGCGCAGGCGCGCGGCGGCAGCGATCGCTTTACGGTCGGGCTCGGCCTGGGGGTCAGCAGCGATTACGAAGGCGCCGACGAATACCGCCTGGTGCCCGGTGGCCTGTTGCAGGGCAGGATCGGCGACGTTGAGGTGCAGATGCGCGGCCTCAACCTCTATTCCGATTTCATCGCCGATCCTCGCGGCCAGCGCACCACCTTCGCGTTCGGTCCGGTTGTCCAGCTGCGGCTTGAGCGGACCGGCGACATCAAGGACCCGCGCGTCGCTGCCCTGGGCAAGCGCGACACTGGCGTCGAAGTGGGACTGGTTGCCGGGGTGGGGCGGCGCGGCGTGCTGTTTCCGCCCGACCGCCTCAGCTTCGACGTGACCGTGCTGCGCGATGTGGCCGGCGCGCACGACAGCACCATCATCACCCCTTCGCTGAGCTATGCGGCCCCCGTATCGCAGCGCGCCTATGCGCGGATCAGCCTTTCGGCCGATCATGTCGGCAGCGGCTTTGCCCGGACCTATTTCGATGTGGCGCCATCGGCCGCACCGGGCGCGCTGCCGGCCTATGCGACCAGCGGCGGCGGCTGGAAAAGCGCCAGCGCCGCGTTGCTCTATACCCGTGATCTTGGCGGCGATCCGCGCGCGGGCCTGGGGCTGTTCAGCCTCGTCAGCTACAAGCGGTTGCTGGGCCAGTTCGCCGACAGCCCGATCGTGCGCGACGCGGGCAGCGCACATCAGGGCTTTGGCATGGTCGGCCTGTCCTATAGTTTCTAGCGTGCAAGCCTGGCCACGGCTGCTCAGCTGGCCTGAAGCAGCGCCAGCCAGGCCGGAGTCAGCACGGCATCGGCATCGGCCCGCGCGGCGGGTTCAAGCGCACGATAACGGTGGCGCAGCTCGCGCAGGCACTTGGCCTGATACTTGAAGGTCCCCTGCCGATAGGGCAGTCCCATTGCCTCCATGGCAAAGGTTTCCGCGCCGTCCTCCAGCGCCTGCGCATTGGCGAGGAGGAACGGGGCATAAACCTCGCCCGCGATCCGCACCAGTTCTGCCACCACCGGCGCAAACCCGGCTTCCCACTCGCCGTCGACCCCGCTCATGTCGTCGATGTGGGCCAGCCAGCGATAGGCATAGGGATAGCGCGCGCGCATCATCGCCTGCGGCGTGGGATCGGTGCCAAGCTGCGACAGCTGCCCGAAAATGCCGAACTCCGCCATGCTGGGCCGGGTGCCGAACAGGCAGTGACGGTTCACCACATGCTGTTCGAGCGCGTCCAGCACGGCAAAGGTGCTCGCCTCGATCAGCGGAAAATTCTCACGCGTGCAGCCAACCAGCGCCATGCGCGAGACCTGCCGATCGCGGAACTGGGCGGCAAAGGCCTGGCTGCGCTCCAGCCCGCCGCCCTTCATGTTGTCGAACGCCAGCCAGCGGCTCATCTGGATCTGGTCGACCTCTTCAAGCCAGCGGTAGCCGAACATCGCCTTGGTCAGCCATTCGTCGGCGAAGTCTTCGAGCAGGTGGGCGATAAAGGCCTGGGCCGGATCGTCCGGGACCACGCGCCGCTCGGCGTGGCGGGCTTCCAGATCGTAGATCACCGGGGTCGAATCGTTATCGTAATGCCCGTCGGGATAGCGCAGCACCGGAATCACCGGCGCGCGGACCTGGGCCAGCGCCTCGCGCGTGGCCGCCCCGTCGCGCCAGATGTGCGGCAAGCGGCGATAGCGCAGCAGCGCACGCAGCTTCATCGAATAGGGCGAACCCAGCGCGCCGTAGAGTTCATAGACCATTACTTGGTGTCCCCATATCCCCCGGTTGGATCCTCTGGCCACCACGGCGTGGCGGGCATATCGGCGCTGACCTTGAGCGGGAAGGCCGGCTGCCGCTTTTCGAGGAACGCTGCCACGCCTTCGTGGACATCGCCCTTCGCCCCCAGCGCGATGTTGAGCGCGGCATCGACCGACAGCGCGCCCTGCGGCCCGGCCTCGGCCGAGAAGTGCCACAGCATCCGCCGGGTCAGCGCCAGCGCCACGGGCGAACAATTGCTGGCGATTTCCAGCGCCAGTTCGCGCGCCCGCGCCTCGACCTGATCGGCGGGAACGGTCTCGGTGACGAGCCCTGCCGCCAAGGCTTCGCTGGCCGGAACCAGCGCGCCGGTCATGCACCACTTGAGCGAAGTCGCCAGACCCACCAGCCGCGGCAGGAACCAGGCGGAACCCGCCTCGGGCACCAGCCCGCGCCGGGTGAAGACGCAGCCGAAGCGCGCGTTGTCGGCCGCGATGCGGATATCGCAGGGCAGGGTCAGCGTCAGGCCTACGCCCGCCGCCGAACCGTTGAAGGCAACCAGCGAGGGCTTGCGGCAATTCATCATCGCCTTGATGAAATTGCTGTCCACCCGCGCCCCGTCAGCGCGCGCGCCAAAGTTCTTCGCGCCCTCGCCGCTTTCGGTGTCGAACGCGCCCGCGCCCGCCGAAACGTCGGCCCCGGCACAGAACACGCGGCCCGTCGCGGTGAGCACGACCACACCGATGCTATCGTCGCTATCCGCCATGCCGAAGGCGCGAACCAGTTCGCTGCCCATTTCGTTGGTATAGGCGTTCATCACCTCGGGCCGGTTAATCCGCACCCACAGGATCGGCCCTTCCTGCTCGACCAGCAGCGTGTTCCATGCGCTCATCGGTTCAATCCTGTTCGATCCTGACCGGCATCGAGGTGAAGCCATGGAGGAACGGGCTGGCAAGGCGCGTCGGCGCGGCCTGCGGCACGAGGCGGATCTTGCGCGAGACGATCTCGCCGATCACGTGGGCCAGCTGGTTTTCCGCCAGCTTCGCGCCGACGCAGCGGTGGATGCCATGACCAAAAGCCACGTGGCGGCGGGCATTGTCGCGGCCGACATCAAAGCGCTCGGCATCGGGGAACACCTTTTCGTCGCGGTTGGCGCTGATGTACCACATCACCACCTTCTCGCCCTTGCGGATGGTCTGCCCGCCAAGCTCGGTGTCTTCCAGCGCGGTGCGGCGCATATGGGTGACGGGCGACTGCCAGCGGATGATTTCCTGCGCCGCATTGGGGATCAGCGAGGGATCGGCGCGCAGCCGTTCGAGCTGGTCAGGATACTTGTCGAATGCCTCGACCAGCGCGGACATCGAATTGCGGGTGGTGTCGTTCCCGCCAACGATCAGCAGCGCGATGTTGGCAATCCGCTCCATCGGCTCCATGTGGCCCATCGCCTCGGAATGGACCATGCGGCTGAGCAGGTCGTCGGTCGGCGGCTTGGCCCGGCGGTCTTCCAGTTCGCGGTCGAAGCGGGCGAGCATCTGGCCCATCTGGTTGAGGAACTCAGCGCGGTATTCGTCGTTGAGGTTTTCGGCCGAAACGCCGCTGCCCCAGTCCGACCAGCGCTTGATATCGCGCCATTCCTCGAACGGCATGTCGAACAGGATGCAAAGCATCCCCAGCGTCTGCGGGATCGAGACGCGTTCCACCCAGTCGAACGTTTCGCCCACCGGCAGATCGTCGATGATCATCTTGGTGCGCTCGCGCACGAGTTTGTCCAGCTTGAGCATCTGGCTGGGCGAAAAGGCCGGGGCGATCACCTTGCGCTGGGCGGTGTGGATCGGCGGATCCTGCGCGATGAAGTTGGGGAAGCCCTCGCCGTTGACGGCCTCGGCAATGGTGATGTTGCCCAGATCCCAGCGCGAGGAGAACACATCGTGGCGCAGTTCCACTTCCTGCACCAGATCGTGCGTCACCGCCGACCAATAAGAGCCGAACGGGCTTTCCTCGCGCCACGAGAGCGGCATTTCGGCGCGCAACCGGGCGAAGGGTTCGCGCCAGGTATCCTCGACATAGAGCGCATCCTGGCTGACATCGAAGGGATTGAGCGGACGGGTTGCAGCAGTTGCCATGATCAGGCCTCCTCAAGCTGGCGGGCGGGAACCGGCAGGCGATTGCCGATGGCCTTGGCGCGGGCCGCGCCCTTCGCCAGTTCCTTCTTCAACGCGCGGACATAGTGGTCGAAATCGAGCTGGATGGTATGCCGCCGCGCGGCGTAATACTGACCGGTGTAATAGTCCTCGTCGGCGGTGATGATCCGGCGCATTTCGTCATCGCCGGGCAGGGCATATTCGCCCGCGAGATAGGCCGCGACCAGCTTGGACTGCTGTTCGGCGAAGTTCACCAGCGTGGGCAGCGGCTGGGCGAGGCCCATGTAGAACAGGTCCGGCACGCCCGGCTGGATGATGCGCTTGTACAGCGGCGGCGGGCGGTTGTCCGAATCCGCCGTGAAGGCCGGATCCTTGAAGAACGGGAAGCTGATGTCATAGCCCGTTGCCCAGATGATCACGTCGATTTCCTCGCTCGTGCCATCGCTGAAGATCACGTGCTTGCCATCGAGCCGCTCGATCCCGGGCTTCATCGCAATGTCGCCAGAACCCGCGCGGACAAGGAATTCGCCCGAGACGGTGCCGTGGCTTTCGAACGGACCGATTTCGGGCTCGGGCAGGCCATAGTCGCTCATCTTGCCGACCAGCTTCTTGACCATCCGCGCCCCCAGCCACTGGCGCAGGGCCTTGGGCATCCAGGCCGGGGCCGGGTTCTTGTCGAGCGGCTGGCCTTGATAATACTTGGGGAAGATCCAGACGCCCCGGCGGGTAGAAACGAACAGGCGCTGGGCCATCGGGCGCTGCGACAGTTCGCTCGCCACGTCCATCGCGCTGTTGCCCATGCCGACCACCAGCACCCGCTTGCCGATACAGTTCACCGGCTCGAACGGGGTGCGATACTGGTGCGAATGGATCTGCGCGCCGTCGAAGTGGCCGGGATATTCGGGGATGCGCGCGGCCCAGTGGTGGCCGTTGGCCACGGCCAGCGCGTCATAGTCCTTCACCTCGCCGGTCGAGAGCGTGATGGTCCAGCCGCCACCGGGCTTGCGGGTCGCATCCTCGACCCGCGTGTTGAAGCGGATGTGCTGACGCAGGCCGAAGTGATCGACGTAATCGTGGAAGTACTGCAGCAGCTGCGAATGGTGCGGATAGTCCGGCCATTCGGCAGGAACGGGATAGTCCTCGAACGCGAGGCGCCACTTCGAGGTGTCGATGTGCAGGCTCTGGTAACAGGCCGACATGCCGTTGGGATTGTTGTAGTACCAGGTGCCGCCGATATCGTCCGAAGCTTCATAGATATCGAAGGGAATGCCATAGTCCTTCAGCCGCTTGGCGGTGGTGAAGCCAGAACATCCCGCACCGATGATGCACACGCGCGGCAGCTGCGAAGCCGTTGCCATATCCGATTCTCTCCCCTGCCCGCTTACCGGGCTTTGGGGGGAGTATGTTTAAGCGATCGATTAATGTCCAGCGTCCATCAATGGCCTCTGGACAAGCGCTGCGCGCCCGCCCATCCTCTTGCCCAAACAGAACCCTCGGGGAGAACCAAAGGGTTGGAGGATTTGATGGATACGACGTTTGACGTGACCGCATGGTCGGCGTTGCTGCTGGGGCTGTCGGCGCTGTTCGCGGGGGTCGGGGCAATCCGCAAGCCCGGCATCTGGCGCACCATGATCGAGGAAGTGGAACGCTCGCCCGCGCTGCAGTTCGTCTGCGGGATGCTGGAACTGCTGGTCGGCGCGGTGGTCTACCTCGCCAACCCCTGGTTCCCGAGCGACGTACTGGCTTGCATCCTGAAGGCGATGGGCGGCGCAATGATGATCGAGGCGCTGGCGATCCTCGGCTTCTGCGACATCTACACCCAGTTCTGGCTGCGCAGCCTGAGCCACATGCACCGCGGCTGGGCGATGTCGACCGTACTGCTGGGCCTGGGTCTGTCGGTCGCGGGCGCGGCTCGGTTCCACTAACGCTCCAGCATCAGTGACGAGGGGTAAGGCGCGAGCAGCGCCTTGGCCTCGGCCCAGCTGCCGCGCAGCCACAGGTCCTGCGCCTTTGGATCAGCGGGCAGGATCGCCGGCATCGCATCGCGCCCCGCCGCGCGCAGGGCGGCGTTGGGTTCGCAGGTGAGCAGGGCGAAGCTCGCCACCTCGCTGTCCTTCCACACCCCGGCAAGCGCGAACAGCGACTGATCGGCGCAGGCGAACCAGTGCTGGCGGCGCTTGCCCTCGGCATCGACGCCTTTGCCCCATTCCATGAAGGCCGTGGCGGGAACGAGGCAGCGGAACTCGCTGTTGCGCAAGTTCCCGATCCAGAACGGGCTGTCAGGATTGCGCACCGAATGAACCGCGCGGCCCGGATCACCGGCGGACGGCGGCGGCGGCACGCCCCACAGGCGCGGGATCAGGCGGCGCGGCTGGCGCTCCAACCGTGCCCCCGCCACGAACTCGCGCCCTGCCGTCACCACCGGGGCAAAGCCGCCCGGCGCCACGTGACCGCCCGCCCAGGGATCATCCCCGGCGCGCGCGCCAAACGCCTTGGCGATGGCGGCGGCCGGGGCGTCGCAGCGATAGAGCATGGTCATCCCAGCGCCCTAGACGCAAGCCCCCGCAGCGTCTATCACCACGCCATCCCCGGGGAGCGCGCGTGCGCTGAGAGGGAGGCTTCGCATCCTCCGACCCGTTGAACCTGAACCCGTTAGCACGGGCGGAGGGAGTGGCCGGTCTTGCACCCACGCCCACCCTGCGCCCACCGAAGGAGCGCATATGGCCGACATAAATTCCAAGCTGGAAATCGGCGTGACCACCGGCCCGATCCGGGGCTCGAAGAAGATTCATGTCGGCCCGCTGGGCGTCGCCATGCGCGAAATTCACCTTGAACCCACCAGCGGCGAACCGCCGGTGCGCGTCTATGACACCTCTGGCCCCTACACCGATCCCTCGGTCACGATCGACATCGCCGCCGGGCTTGCCCCGCTGCGCCGCGACTGGATCGTGGGCCGCGGCGACGTGGAGGAATACCAGGGCCGCGCCATCAAGCCCGAAGACAACGGCCAGCTCGGCCCGGACCGCTCGGGCGGCGTCCCGCCGTTTCCCAAGGTCGTCACCCGCCCACTGCGCGCCAAGGCTGGCCATAACGTCAGCCAGATGCACTATGCCCGCCGCGGCATCATCACCCCGGAAATGGAATATGTCGCCACGCGCGAAAACCTGGGGCGCGAAATGCTGCGCGAATACAAGCGCGACGGGCAGGACTGGGGCGCTTCGATCCCCGATTACATGACCCCCGAATTCGTCCGCGATGAAGTGGCGCGCGGTCGGGCGATCATTCCCAGCAACATCAATCACCCGGAAAGCGAACCGATGGCAATCGGCCGCAATTTCCTGGTCAAGATCAACGCGAACATCGGCAACTCCGCCGTCGCTTCCGACGTCGCCAGCGAAGTCGACAAGATGGTCTGGTCGATCCGCTGGGGCGCGGACACCGTGATGGACCTCTCCACCGGGCGCAACATTCACGACACCCGCGAATGGATCCTGCGCAACAGCCCGGTGCCGATTGGCACGGTGCCGATCTACCAGGCGCTGGAAAAGGTTGGCGGCATTGCCGAGGAACTGACCTGGGAAGTGTTCCGTGACACGCTGATCGAACAGGCCGAACAGGGCGTCGACTATTTCACGATCCACGCCGGCGTGCGTCTGCCCTACATCCCGCTCGCCGCCAGGCGGATGACCGGGATCGTGTCGCGCGGCGGCTCGATCATGGCCAAGTGGTGCCTCGCGCATCACAAGGAATCGTTCCTCTACGAACGCTTCGACGAGATTACCGAGATCATGAAGGCCTATGACGTCGCCTATTCGCTGGGCGACGGCCTGCGCCCCGGCTCGATCTATGACGCGAATGACGAGGCGCAGTTCGCCGAACTCTACACGCTCGGCGAACTGACCAAGCGTGCTTGGGCCGAAGACGTGCAGGTGATGATCGAAGGCCCCGGCCACGTGCCGATGCACAAGATCCGCGAGAACATGACCAAGCAGCTCGAAGCCTGCGGCGAAGCCCCGTTCTACACCCTCGGGCCGCTCGTCACCGACATCGCGCCGGGTTACGACCACATCACCAGCGGCATCGGCGCGGCGCAGATCGGCTGGTACGGCACGGCAATGCTCTGCTACGTCACGCCCAAGGAACACCTCGGCCTGCCCGACCGCGATGACGTGAAGGTCGGCGTGGTCACCTACAAGCTTGCCGCCCACGCGGCCGATCTGGCCAAGGGCCACCCGGCGGCACAGGTCCGCGATGATGCGCTGTCGAAGGCGCGGTTCGAATTCCGCTGGCGCGACCAGTTCAACCTTAGCCTCGATCCCGACACGGCGGAACAATACCACGACCAGACCCTGCCGGCCGAAGGCGCCAAGTCCGCGCACTTCTGCTCGATGTGCGGGCCGAAGTTCTGTTCGATGAAGATCAGCCAGGAAGTGCGCGATTTTGCGGCGAAGCAGAACCAGCCGGTCGAGACCTTCGTTGCCGCCGAAGATGCCGAAAAGGGCATGGCCGAGATGAGCGAGAAGTTCCGGGAGGGCGGGGGCGAACTCTATATCGGTGCGGGTGGACGCGAGCACGACTAGTCCGCCCGGCTTGACCGAAGGGGCGGCTTGCCGCACCCTTTCGGTCTAAGGAGAGCAAGCCCATGACTACCCCCCTGACCGGCGGCTGCCTGTGCGGCGCGGTGCGGTATTCAATCGCGGCCGAACCGCTGATGCAGGCGGTGTGCCATTGCAAGAATTGCCAGCGCCAGGCGGGCAGCGCCTGGTCGATGATCGCGGGTGTGCCCGAGGCAGCGCTGACCGTATCGGGCGAGCCGAAGACCTATGAGGATCACGGCGACAGCGGCGGCGCGGTGCTGCGCCAGTTCTGCGGCAATTGCGGATCGCCGCTGTTCAGTCGCGTCGCCAGCGCGCCGGGGCTGGTCTTCGTCAAGGCGGGGACGCTGGACGATACCGCTTCCTTCAACCCGCAGGTGCAGGTGTGGACGCGCAGCCGCCAGCACTGGGTCGACCTGGGCGATATTCCCGGCTTCGAGACCAATCCGGGCTAGGGCGGGGGGGCAGCGATGCGCGGGACGGTGCAGGCGTGCATCCGGCGACTGGCCCTTGGCGCGGCGCTGCTGACAACCGCGCTTTTCCCGCTGATCGCGGCCGCGCCCGCCCGCGCCAATCCGGGCGATTTGCAGATGTGGGGCTCGTCCGGCCGGTGGCGAATCGTCTACGCGCCCGGGTTCTGCTCGGCCGGAATCCCGGACAAGGACAACAACGCCGGGCTCATGCTGTCGGTGCTCGATGGAACCGGCCGGTTCATCAGCGTGAGCAAGTCCGTCGCGACCCTGCCCCAGCAGGTCACCATCGTGCTGGTGCTGCGCGATGGCACAGTGCAGCGGATCGTGACCGACTGGAACGCCGACTTCGTGAACGGCGCGCATGACGTGATGGGCAACCACGTGCTGAAGGAACCGGAAACGGCGGCACTGCGGACCACGACCACGCTGCGGGTAGAGGGCCTTGACGGCTACGAACCCGTCACGTTGGCCCCCGGCGAGGTGGCAGCGGTGCTCGACAATCTCGATCGCTGTTTGCGGATGCAGAACTAGACGGAAGGGGATGGGAACATGATTGCGAAAGGATGGCGCTGGATGCTGGGCGCTGCGGCCGCCTACAACCTGCTCGTCGGGGTACCGGGCCTGCTTGCCGGCGGCGCCGTGGCCGACCGGGTGATCGCCCTGTTCGTCACCTGCTATGGCCTGATCTATGCGATGGTCGCCGCCGCGCCGCAGCGCCTCGCCCCGGTGCTGTGGACCGGGGTGGCGGGCAAGATCGGCGTCGTGGCGCTGATGCTGCCCGAAGTGCTGGCGGGCCGCGCCTTGCCCGGAACCGGGGCAATCCTGGCCGGGGACGCGCTGTTCACCCTCGCCTTCATCGCCTTCCTGCTCGGCCCGGCGCGGCGCGCCAACCCCGCCTAGGCGAACAGCGCCAGCATCCGCTCGATATCGGGGACATGGGCAAGGCCCGTGCCGGGATTGAGCACCGCCGCCGTGCCGCAGGCCATGCCCCAGCGCAGCGCCTCGGCCGCCGCCGCGCCGCCGGACAGGGCGTGAACCATGCCGGCCACGAAGCTGTCTCCCGCTCCCGTCGCGCTGCGCACTTCGACCTTGGCGCCGGGGCGGATCTCTACCCCGTCCGCGTGGGCCAGCACCGCGCCTTCGTGGCCGAGCGTGACGGCGATCATCGCCGCCTTGCCCGCGCGCACCATGGCCTGTGCCGCCTCGCCAATCTCTGTGGGACTGGCGAAGGTCTGCCCGGTCAGCGCCTCGAACTCGCCCTGGCTCGGCTTGACTAGCGCGAGCCCCCCGGCATCGAGCGCAGCCTTCAGCGCCGGGCCGGACGTGTCGAGCGCAAGCCGCACCCCGCGCGGGGCAAGGGCGGCGGCAAGGCGGGCAAAAAAGTCATCCGGCACCCCGCGCGGCAGCGAACCCGAGGCGACCAGCCAGTCGCAATCTAGTGCGGCACTGTCGGCCAGTGCGGCCTGCCATTCGCCCTCGCTCACCAAGGGGCCTTCGGGGACGAAGCGGAACTCCTGCCCGGTTGCCCGCTCGAACACGGCGAGGCTCATCCGGGTGTGGTCGTGGATCGCGATGCGGTGCTTGTGCATCCCGGCATCGACCAGCAACTCGTCAAGCAGCGCGCCCGTTGCCCCGCCCGAGAGGTAGACCACCTCGACCTTGCTGCCGAGCCGCGCCAGCACCCGCGCCACGTTGATTCCGCCGCCGCCCGGATCGTAGCGTTCGCCGAAGGTGCGGATCTTGTGGGTCGGGAACACCTTTTCCGCCTCGCAGGCGGAATCGATCGCGGGATTGAGGGTGAGCGTGGCGATCCGCGGCATCGCTTGGTTGCCCTAGCGCTTGCGGACGAATTCCGCGCGCAGCACCAGGCCCTTGATGCCGGGATAGCGGCAGTCGATCTCCTGCGCATCGCCGGTCAGCTTGATCGAGGGGATCACGGTGCCCTGCTTCAGCGTCTGGCCCGCGCCCTTGACCGTCAGATCCTTGATCAGGGTGACAGAGTCCCCGTCCGCCAGCAGGTTACCCACCGCGTCGCGCACTTCGACCGCGCTTTCGGCGGCGCGCTTGGCCGCCAGTTCCGAGGCGGGCATCCATTCGCCGCTGTCCTCGTCGTACACATAGTCTTCGTCGTCGCCCGACATGATCCCAGTTCCTTTCGCTCGCCCTGCCATGGCAGGTGCAAGCCCGCTTGACCAGTCCGCCGTGGCGGCGGATTACTTGCGCCATGGAGAGGACGATCATCCGGCTGGACGCCAGCCACCGCGACGCGGCCATCACGACGCTAGCCGCCGCGTTTCAGGACGATCCGGCCATGGCATACATGCTGCCCGACCCGGCGGTACGCCCGGCGCGGCTCACAATGCTGATGCGCTGGTTCTTCGACGAGCATCTGAAGAATGGCGTGATTTTCGGCACGCCCGGTGCCGAGGCGGTCACGCTGTGGCGCCCACCCGGCCAGATCCATGCCGAAACGCCGCTGTGGGATCCCGGCGCGCTGCGCTTCGTGCCGATTTTCCGTCTGGGTCTGGGCCGCGCGCTGCGCACCGATGCAGGCATCCATGCTCACCTGCCCGAAGGTGAGAGCTGGTTCTACCTCAAGATGGCCGGAGTCAGGCCCGATTGCCAGGGCAAGGGGCTGGGTGGGCTGACGATCCGGACCGGGCTTGCCGAAGCCGCCGGGCTGGGCCTGCCTGCGGTGCTCGAAACCGCCACGCCGTCAAACGTCGGACTTTACCAGCGACTGGGCTTTGGCGTCCGCAGCGAATGGGACGTCGCGAAGGGCGGGCCGCATTTCTGGACGATGGTCAACATGACGCCCGGCGCTGAGGACTGACGTAAGCAGCAGGAGAGGGAACTTATGGACTTTAATGATACGATCGCGCGCAGGCTGGCGCTGCTGGGGGCCGTGCTGGTGATGCTGGGTTTGCTGACCGGCTTCGTCTCGGGCAGCTTCGCCAATCCGCGCATGGGACTTGCCGGACACCTCGAAGGGCTGATGAACGGCACACTGCTGCTGGCCGTGGCGGCCGCCTGGAAGTTCGTGGTCCTGCCCGAAGGTCAGGCGCGCTGGGCTTTTCGCCTGTTCGCCTTTGGCACCACGACCAACTGGCTCGCCGTAACCTTGGCCGGGGTCTGGGGCGCAGGCGCGCAGACAATGCCGCTGACGGCTGCCGGACACAGTGCCGCACCCTGGCAGGAGTACCTGATTTCGATCCTGCTGGTCGTGCTTTCCATCGCAATGGTTGCGGCGGTGAGCCTGCTTATCAAGGGGTTCCTGGCTTCGCGTCGATGAGCCGCTGAAACGCGGAGACGGCATTCGCCGCAACTTCGGCGCGATCCGGCGCATCCCGGTGGTAGGCGGCTTGTAGCGGCACGCCCGGCCGCCCAGGGCCCGCTCCGGAGGGATCGCGCCATGCCGAAAAGAATATTCATCGCCGCCGCAGCGGCCGCGCTGCTGGCGGGCTGCAGCCATGCGCCGGCCCCGCGCGCCGAGGCCGGACGGCCGGCCCCGGCGCGCTCCGATACCACGATCCCCGCAGAGCCCGCCGAAGCCGTCTGGCACCTGCGTGCCGGCCTGAACGTTGCGGCCCTGACCTGCCGCGGCAGGGGACGCACCAATGTGGCACCGGCGTATGCCCGTGTTGTGAGCCGCCACAAGACGCTGCTGGCGCGGGCCTATGCTGCCGAAGAACGCCGCTATGGCAAGGGCTTCGACCGGCACCAGACCAAGCTCTATAACGAGTTCTCCAACCAGCGCTCGCCCGAACGGTTCTGCCGCTCGGCCGCCTCGGTCGCCAATCGCGCGGCGGCGATGGATTCGGCTGCACTCGCAAAGAATGCCCGCGCCCTGGTGGCCGAACTAAACTAGGCCCTGCCAGATCAGGCGCGCGCCCAGAGCCACCATCAGCAGGTAGACGAGGGTATAGAAACGGCCCGCGTCCATCCGCCGGATCAGCCAGATCCCGGCAAAGGTGCTCGCTATCGCCAGCGGGATCAGCGCGGCGGCGGCGGCCAACACCTGCTGCGTGAACGATCCGAGCAGGATGTAGCTGGGCACTTTCAGCCAGTTGATTGCCGCGAACAGGATCGAAGAGGTGCCGACGAATGTCTGGTGCGGCAGGCGGCGCGGGGTAACCCACATCTGGAACGGCGGCCCGCCCGCGTGGGCGACCTGGCTGGTAAAGCCGCTGGCCACGCCGAACAGCATGCCGACCCAGCCCGGCGAGGTTGAGGCCGCGACGATCCGCCCGCCGCGCTCGATCCACAGCCGGTACAGCCCAAAGCCGAACGTCACCACGCCCAGCACCAGCAGGAAACGGTCTTCGGGGATCAGCGCAGCCATGCCTGCGGCGATTGCGACGCCCAGCGCCGCACCCGGCAGCATCCAGCCGATGATCCACTTGTCCCAGCTGTGGCGAAAGGACCAGACGCTGACCACATCCTGCACCAGCAGCACCGGCAGCAGGATCGCGGCGGCGGTGACCGGCGGCAGGGCCAGCGCGAGCAGCGGCGTCGCCAGTGCGCCAAGGCCTGAAAAGCCGCCCTTGGCGAGGCCCAGCAGGAATACCGCCACGACCGCGAGCGCAAGGGTGACGGGATCGGCAAGCAGTTCCATCCCCGCCATCCAGCACAGCGCAGCACCCATGACAAGCAGGTGCCTTTGCCCCCTGTTCGCGCGCGGCAGACCTCGCTAGGCTGGGCTATCATCGAACAACCAACGGAATTTCCGCCCATGCGCCGTGCCTTGCTGATCTCGACCGCCCTGTGCCTTGCCTTTGCCGCACCGGTCCACGCCAAGCCGGCCCCCACGCCCGAGCAGGTGGCCGCGGCCGCGCTCAAGGCTGCCCCCGTGTTCGACGGGCACAACGACGTTCCCGAACAGCTGCGCGACCGGCGCAAGGACGTGCTCGAAGGCTTCGATTTCACCGACACGACGGGCACCGCCGATCCCGCTGCCGGACTCGGTCCGATGCAGACCGACCTCAAGCGGCTGCGCCAGGGCCATGTCGGGGCGCAGTTCTGGTCGGTCTATGTCTCGGCCAACCTGCCCGAGCCGCAAGCGGTGGTCGCGACGCTGGAGCAGATCGACGTGACCAAGCGGCTGATCGCGAAATATCCTGCCGACATGGTGCTGTGCACCACCGCCGACTGCGCGGTAAAGGCGATGAAGCAAGGCAAGATCGCCTCGTTCCTGGGCATGGAGGGCGGCCATTCGATCGCCGGATCGCTGGGTGTGCTGCGCCAGATGTACGAACTGGGCGCACGCTACATGACGATCACTCATTTCAAGAACATCAGCTGGGCCGACAGCGCCACCGATGCGCCCAAGAACGACGGGCTGACCCCGTTTGGCGTGCAGGTGATCAAGGAAATGCAGCGGCTCGGCATGCTGGTCGATCTGAGCCATACCAGCGAGGCGACCATGCTGGACGCGCTCGATGTCGCCCATGCGCCGGTGATCTTCAGCCATTCGGGCGCGCTGGGCATCAACGGTTCGCCCCGCAACGTGTCGGATGCGGTGCTCGATCGGCTCAAGACCAATGGCGGGATCGTGATGATCGATGCCTATCCTTCCTACGTGAATGAGCGGGTGCGCCAGTGGAACGCCGCGCGCAGCGCCGAAGAAGCGCGGCTCAAGTCGCTGAACCCCGGCAACCCGGCAGCCGCAAAGGCGGCGCTGGCCGATTGGGAAAAGGCCAACCCGATGCCGCGCACGAGCGTTGCGGACGTGGCCGACCATGTCGACTACGTGGTGAAGCGCGTGGGCATCGACCATGTCGGGCTGGGCGGCGATTTTGACGGGATCGAGACGACTGTCGATGGCATGTCGGACGTCTCGGGCTATCCGGCGCTGTTCGTCGAACTCGCGCGGCGCGGCTATAGCCAGCAGGATCTCGAAAAGCTGGCCAGCGGTAATATCCTGCGCGTGCTGCGCGAATGCGAGGCCTATGCCGCCGCGCACCGGGCCGATCCTCCGCAGGAAAGCCCGGTAGCGTTTTAACTGGTGCGGTCAGGCCATCGGGCCTGACCTAGCGGCACCGGCCCGCCAGCCATGCGCGGAGGCGAATGGCGCAATGGAATCAATGCGGGTCGATCCGGCCCAGCATCTTGAAGAAGAAGGCCGTCGACCAGCCGAGCAGGAACACGCCCAGGATGCTCTCGAAGGCGCCGAGCAGGCGCCAGTCGGAAACCACGTGGGTGTCGTTATAACCGACGGTCGAATAGCTGATCGTCGAGAAATACAGCGCCGCTTCAAGATTGTTGATCGCGCCGGTCACCAGGTAGACCAGCGTGAACAGCCAGATTTCCAGCCCATGCAGCGCAAGCATCGCGATCACGATGGTCAGCGTGAAGAATACCCCGCGCGGGCTTAGCGGGTCGATCCGCTGGATCCGCTCGATCGCTGCTTCGGTGCGCACCGCCCGGTTGAGGCCGAACAGCCCAAAGCCGTGGATCGCCACGCACAGCACCACCATCGCTGCTGCGATGATGAACTGGGCGAAGAGCTGCGCCACGGCGCCGGTCAGTCGCGCAGCAGGTCGTTGATCGCGGTCTTGGCGCGGGTCTGCGCATCGACCGTCTTGACGATCACCGCGCAGTAGAGCGACGGACCCGGCGTGCCGTCGGGCAGCGGCTTGCCCGGCATCGAACCGGGGACGACCACCGCATAGGGCGGCACCGTGCCGACATGAACCTCGCCGGTCGCACGGTCGACGATCTTGGTCGAGGCGCCAAGGTAGACACCCATCGACAGCACCGCGCCTTCGCAGACCCGCACGCCTTCGACCACTTCGCTGCGTGCGCCGATGAAGCAGTTGTCCTCGATCACCACCGGCCCCGCCTGCAGCGGTTCGAGCACGCCGCCGATGCCAACGCCGCCCGACAGATGAACGCCCTTGCCGATCTGCGCGCAGGAACCGACCGTGGCCCAGGTGTCGACCATCGTGCCTTCACCGACATGTGCGCCGATGTTGACGAAGCTCGGCATCAGGATCACGCCCTTGCCGATGAACGAACCGCGGCGGGCAACTGCCCCCGGCACCACGCGGAAACCGGCTTCGCGGAAACGGTTTTCGCCCCAGCCTTCGAACTTCGAGGGCACCTTGTCGAACGCGGGCGCGCCGGCGGCGCCGTTCGGGATCACGACGTTGTCGTTGAGGCGGAACGAGAGCAGCACGGCCTTCTTGAGCCACTGGTTGACCTGCCAGCCGCCCTGGCCATCGGGCTCGGCGACGCGGGCCTTGCCGCTGTCGAGCAGTTCGAGCGCGGCCTCCACCACTTCGCGCACGTCGGCGCTGGCGGGGGTCACGCCATCGCGGGCGTCCCAGGCGGCTTCGATCGCGGCGGCAAGTTGGGCGGTCATTCTGGCATCTCCGGGCAAAAACAGCGCGAGCCGCGCCTATCGCCTGCCCGCGTGCGGAGCAAGCGTTTGCGGTGAACGGAGATGGAAAGAAATTCCGGATTAACCTTCTTCGTGGCAATCTAATTACCAAGGAAAGGCAGAGCCCGCAGCGCAAATTATTGGAATCGCGGGCTTACAAAGGGGCGCAGGCGATGAAGGGTGCATTTCTGCTGCAGGCGCGCTGGCACATGGGCGCGGCACTGCTCTCGCTGGCGCTGGTAGCCGGGTGCGGCGGAGGGTCTGTTGGCAGCACGCCGACGCCGACCCCCACGTCAACCCCCACGCCCACCCCGACGCCAACCCCCACGCCGACGCCAACCCCGACGGCCACACCGACCTCCACCTTCCTGACCACGGAGTACAACCGCTCGACCGGACCGGCTCAGCACGGCGCCATCACCGCCTGGGCCGGGGGGCATAGCGGCCAGGGCGTTACGATCGGAATTGTCGATTCCGGTATCGACCAGACGAGCCCGGAATTCAGCGGGCGGCTTTCATCAGCCTCGAAGGATGTCGCCGGCACCCGTTCGCTGACCAATCCGGACGATGATCACGGCACCAATGTGGCGATGGTCGCGGCGGCGGCCCGCGATAACACCGGGATCCTGGGCATCGCCTGGTCCGCCACCATCGCCATGTTCCGCGCCGACGATCCGGGCAGCTGCGCGACCTACGATCCGGCCGTGCCGGACAGCGGTTGCTCGTTCTTCGACAACGACATCGCCGCCGGGATCAATGCGGCCACGGCCGCCGGGGCCAAGGTGATCAACCTTTCGCTTGGCGGATCAGCCCCCAACGCCACGCTGCGCAGTGCCGTTGCCAATGCCACCGCCGCCGGGGTCGTGGTGGTGGTTTCGGCCGGGAACGACGGGGCTTCAACCGATCCGTCGAAGGACCCCAACAACCCGGATCCCTTCGCCACCGGGCTGCAGGCGGCCGGCAATGGCGCGGTGATCATCGTCGGCTCGGTCGATTCGACCGATACCATTTCCAGCTTCAGCAACCGCGCGGGCGGTTCGGCCGACTGGTACGTCACCGCTCGCGGCGACAAGGTGTGCTGCGTCTATGAAAACGGCGTGCTCAAGACCATCACCAACGCCGATGGAACCAGGTCGGTCTATGTCTTTTCGGGCACCAGCTTTTCCGCGCCGCAGGTGGCCGGCGCGATTGCGCTGCTGCGCGAGGCCTTTCCCAACCTGACTGCTCCGCAAGTGGTCGACCTCTTGCTGCGCACCGCCAGCGATGCCGGCGCGGTCGGGACCGACCCGGTCTATGGCCGGGGCGTGCTCAACATCACTGCCGCCTTCGCGCCGCAGGGGACGACCAGCCTGGCGGGCAGTACGAGCCTGATGCCGATTGGCGACACCACTTTGGTGACCTCAGCCCCGATGGGCGACGCGGCCGCGCGGTCAGGCGGGCTTTCGGCCGTGGTGCTCGACAGCTACCAGCGCGCCTATCGGCTCGATCTTGGTTCGGGCCTGCGCAGCGCGCGAGTGGCACCGAAGCTGGTCAACGCCCTTGCCGCTGAAACCCGCAGCGTCAGCCTTGGCAACCAGCAGCTTTCGCTCGCCTTCACGCTCGATGACCGGGGCCAGGCGCAGCATCTGGCCTGGAGCGGCGCGCTCCACCTGTCGCGCAGCGACACCGAAATGGCCCGCGTGCTGGCCGCGCGCGTCGCCATGCGGATCGCCCCCGATGCCGCCGCCGCATTCGGCCTTGCCCAGGGTTCCGATGGCCTGGTCGCGCAGTTACAGGGCCGCCGCATTCCTTCCTACCTGATCGCGCGCGCGCCGCTCGACGATCTGGGGTTTGGCCAGGAAGGCGAAGTGAGCGTCGCCGTGCGCCGCGCGTTCGGGCCTTGGGGCCTCAGCTTCTCGGCGGAAAACGGCTCGGCAATCAGCGGCGCGCCGGTGCGCGATGCAAACTCTATCACCCAGCGCACTCGCAGCGATCACGCCCAGCGCTTCGGCGTGGCAATCGACCGCAAGCTCGGCGCGGGCAGCGCCTCGCTTTCGGCCAGCTGGCTCAGCGAAGACCGCACGGTGATGGGCGCGCTTCTCCACCAGGGATTCGGCCCGGGCGGCGCGGACAGTCTGTTCCTCGACGCCGGAACCAGCTGGAACGCGGGCGGGCGCTGGCATTTCGGCGCGGCGTGGCGCAGCGGCCTCACCTGGCCGCGCGCGGGCGGATCGGTCGTGTCCGGATCGCGGTTGATCACCTCGGCTTGGGCGCTCGATGCCGGGCGGGACGATGTCTTTGCGCCCGGTGATAGCCTGGGACTGCGCATCGCGCAGCCGCTGCGGGTCGAAAGCGGCGGGATCACGCTTAACCTGCCGGTCGACTATTCCTATGTCACGCTGTCGCCGACCTTCGCGGCCCGGACCCTGTCGCTCAGCCCGACCGGGCGCGAGATCGACGCGGAGCTGATCTGGCGCGGGCAGCTGTGGGACGGGGCGGCCATGGCCAGCCTGTTCTACCGCAAGGATCCGGGGCACTACAGCACCCTGCCCGATGATCAGGGCCTGGCGCTGAGCTGGGTCAGGAAATTCTGACAGGCACGAGCGCGGCCGCGCCAACCGGCTCGGCCGCGCCGTTCTTGCTGTTCAATCGGCTTCAGGCGCCGGCCTTGACCGCGAATTCCCAAGCCTTGTCGGCCAGCGGATCGACCCGAGCGGACATCGCCTTGGCGTGGGCCGAGCTGGCAGTGCCGTCGATCACGCGCTTCTTGATGCCCTGCATGATGCCGGCAAGGCGGAAGAAGTTGTAGGCGAAGTACCAGTTCATGTCGGGCACGCTGTCGCGGCCGGTGGCGGCACAATACCGTTCGACCACCTCTTCCAGCTCCGGAATCCCAAGCGCCTTGCGATCGAGATCCTGCACGCCGCTGCGCCCGCCATTGTCAGTCACCCAGGCCATTGCGACATAGGTGAAATCGGCCAGGGGATCGCCCAGGGTCGAAAGCTCCCAGTCGAGCACGGCCAGCACCTTGGGCTCGGTCTTGGCCCAGATCATGTTGTCGATGCGGTAGTCGCCGTGGACCACGCTGGTGCGGGTCTGTTCGGGCAGGCTACCGGCCAGGAACGTGATCAGCCGTTCCATCGATTCCATGTGCTCGGTTTCAGCCAGCTTGTACTGCTTGGTCCAGCGTTCGACCTGGCGGCCGAAATAGTTGCCCGGCTTGCCGTAGTC